>JBBQII010000739.1:0-2253 GCA_038324795.1 Gemmatales bacterium | reverse complement strand
GGAACGGCCACGGCGATCGGCATGAGCTTCGCGTACTTGGACTTTGCCCAGGCGAACTCGTGACCTTGCATGACGCCGATGTGAACCTTGCCGGCATCAAGCTGGGCGGCAAGCGTACGGGCGTCGGCGGGGAAGCTGATGGCCCCTTCCATGCCGGTATTCGTTTTCATCATCTTCAGAAACGGGGCGGCGCCGAGTTTCATCAGCGATTCGTGCAGGCCGTGGAACAGCGTCCGCGGCATGGCGATCTCGACAGTTGCGGGCGGGGCAGGTTCAGCTGCCCGCAGACTGGCCGCGGGGCAGACGCTGACCACCAGCAGTCCCAAGCAAACGCCCAATCGGGTGAAGATCGCCACGCCGCACTCCTTGCGATAGCTATCGCGATGAAATCGACTGAAGCCGCCGTACCGTTGTTCCATCAACGGCCCGGGTACTTGATCGTGAATCCGCCGGCGGTGATGCGCTCGATGTTCGCCAGAGCGCTGATCCGGCTGTAAACCGATTCGTTGTAGGTTGCCTGCCCCTTGGCCGCTTCTTCCTGCGCTTCAAGCAGTTGCTGCAGCGTGGCCGCGGTACTGACCTTGTCGCCGGCCACTTCCTTGAGCAGCGACAAGTTCCTGGCGCCAGCGTCCGCCTGTCGCTTCGACGCTTCCATCGCCAGGCCGGCAAAATGGAACTCGTTCCACGCGCTCTCAGCCTCGAGCGTTACCAGGTTCTTCGTCTTCTCGGTGACGGCTTGCGACCGGGCGACCAGTTGCCAGGCCTTCTCCGAGCGATCAGTCCGGCTGCCGACCATCTGCACCGGCATTTCGGGCCCCAGCGAATCGGGCCGATAGCTGCCGTCTTTCGAACCGTATGGAAGTACCCGGCTGTGGATGTCCGCCCCGCTGGCAAACGTCTCGGCCCGGTAGCGGATGCGGATGGACCACTGGGCATATGCCTCCAGGGTCGCAACATCCGAGAACAGGCTGGCCATCACGATCTCGCCGCGCCGGCTCAGGGCATGGCCGATCACGTCGTCCTTCTTCAGTTCGATCTTCGCGAAGTCGGGAAGGATCTCATCGGCCGGTTCAAAGGTAAAAGCCGGGTCAACGCCCATCGCTTCCCGCAGCGCAGCCCTGGCGCGTTCGTATCCCGCCTGCGCCTTGATGTGCAAAGCCTGCCCACCGGCAAGACGGGCAACCAGGCGATTCAGGGTAATCTGGTTGATCTCGCGATTGCCGCCATCCTTGCCTTTGACGATCGTTTCCACTTGGTCCCTGTAGAAATCGACAAAATCGATTGCGTCCTTTGCGACTTTTACCTGCTCACGAGCATAAACCACGGAATAATATGTCCACACGACGGCTTGGGTAACATCGTGCCTGGCCTGTTCGAGTTCGACCTCGGCCGCGTGGACACCCGTGCAGGCCTGTTCCTTGCGGATCTTGTGATCGCCGGTCAGCCGGACGACAAAGGGTGCATTGCTGACACCGCGCTGGCTTGCCTGAGCGGAGCCGATGCTCGCCTGCAGCGCCGCCAGCCGTGGCTGTTTCTCGAGGGAGATGCGGATGCATTCGCCGACGGTAAGCTTTTTCACCTCGACTTTGGCTTCCTCGGCCGCGCCATTCTTTGCGGGCGGAACGATCGGCTCTTGCGCGCGGAGACTGCCGATCGCTGCGAGAATGATGCTCAGAAACACAGGAGCAGTACAACGCGGCAGAACAATGTGATCGGACAGCATGAGCATTCCCCAGGCAGGCACCCGGTCGCGGGTGCATCCCAACAACAGTCAACGTCCACGGCGGTTCGTCATCGATTCTCTACATCCATCGGCGGGCATGGCGGCGCACTGCAAGGCACCCGGGCAGCGTTTGCATTATTTTGGTCAGCCTCCAACGGGTCGAATCGAACGTAGCGATTGCGACGAGGCCGGCTGGGCCAGGTATAACTGATGCAGCAGCTGAACCCGATTTTCCTCAAGCGTGAAGCACTTATGCGCGAACCGTGCAGCCCGGCCGTCGAACGGGCCCTGTGCCGACTTCAGGAAGGGCGGACGCCCGACGCTGTCATCACCGGTGCGGACCTGCTGGGCGCGCTCACGGTCGAGGAGGACGGCCGGGCGGCCACACTGCTGCTGGCCCATGGCCTGAACATCGATTCCCTGTCGGCGAAACGGTCAACCGTGATCGATCTAGCCCGGCTGCTGGCCGACGCGCGGGCGCTTGCCCGCGGTCACGACACGGAAGGCACTGTTACTTCCGAGTATCTGCT
>JBBQII010000738.1:0-2256 GCA_038324795.1 Gemmatales bacterium | reverse complement strand
AGAACCAGGCCTTTACCATCCTGACGGCCACCGGCGGCGTCACGGGCACATTCGACGAATCCACCGGCCTCGTTCCGGGCTTTTATCGCGGGATGCCGATCTACAACCCGAACGACGTGCAACTGATCCTGACCAGTAACTTCGAAGGCGTGTCGACAACGTTCACGCAGGCTTCGGTCGCGCAGTACCTCGACCAGCAGACCGCTGCAGGAACTGTGCCCGTCGGGCTGGAAGCGTCGCTGCGATCGCTGACGCCCGAGCAACTTGCGCGGGCGCTCGATCAACTTTCCGGTGCGCCGATCGCGTCGCTGGAAACCGTCGCCCGCCTGCGCGCCCTGTACCTGCAGCAACAACTGGCTGACATGATCCGCCCCGGCATCTCGCCCGCGGCACCGGTCGCCCGCGGTCAGGCACCCGAGGATGGTTGTGCGGAACTGTTCGGCGGTGTTCGGGGCTGGTCGCGCATGTACGGGCTGGTCGGCAAGGTCATCGACGACGATGGCCCGGCCACGTTCCGTTACCGCTTCTCCGGCTTCCAGATCGGTTTGGACAAGGAAGTGATGGACGGCCTGCGCCTCGGCGTGACCGGCGACTACACTTATACCTCGGTGGACTTCAACTCGCTCAACACCGCCGCTTCGGGCACGGGAGGGTCGTTGGGCGTCTACGGCGTGAAAACCCTGGGCCACGCCTATCTACTTGCGACTGCCAACTACGGCTTCAACCGGTTCAACATGAGCCGCGGCGTGTCGTTCGGCGACATCAACACGGTGGCGACAAGCTCGCCGCGGCAGTACGACTTCAACGGACTGCTGGAAGCGGGCTACACGCACCAGCAAGGCTGCTGGTTCCTGCAGCCCCTCATCGGCCTGCAGCAGTACTCCCTCTACCAGTCAGCCGTCGGCGAACTGGCGGGTCAGGGTGTCGGCGTCGTGACGTCGGGGCAATATGCCAACGCGCTCTGGTTCTCGACGGGCCTGCGCCTGAGCCGGCCAATCCAGAACGAGAAGAACTTCCTGGTGCCGACGCTGCACGCCCGCTGGGTGCAGGATTTCCGAGGCGAGAATCAGTTCGTCAGTGGCGCGCTCTCCAGCGCCGGCGGCTCCTACCTGATCCAGGGGGCGACCGCCGGCCGCAATTTTCTGGTGACGGGCATTACCCTCAACTCAAAAATCGGCGACCGACTGCGCTTGTCGGCCGACTATACGCTGCAAGCCACCAGCCGGCAGGCATCACACACAGGCAGCGGCGGCGTCGAATGGAGTTGGTGAGAGGACCGTCGCGATCGATAGCAACCTGGCGCACTCGCACCGATTGATTCTCGCCATTCGGCAGCACGAGGCGATAACCATTCCCGATCGTGAGAACCAACCCTTCCGGTGAGAATCATGCCGTGGCGGCCCGGGCAGAATTAAACTCTTCGGCTACAGTGCCTCGAACGAGCCGCGACCGCACGGGAGCGAGGCAACCGATCCCTTGTGAACACTTTCAACGCGAAGAAGTTGACCACGAAAGGGGCGAACCACACGAAATGAATGCAAAATCCAAGAGATGCTGTCATCATCGTGGATGATCCATACTTCCGTGTTCTTCGAGCTTTTCGGGGTTGTCTTGAAA
Organism: Gemmatales bacterium; assembly: GCA_038324795.1. Classification (GTDB taxonomy): domain Bacteria; phylum Planctomycetota; class Planctomycetia; order Gemmatales; family Gemmataceae; genus JAIOQJ01. The sequence goes on along the minus strand of JBBQII010000738.1, from coordinate 639 downwards.
GGCCCTGCTGCAACCGTGGCTCTGACGACTTTATCTTTGCCTCCGCCCTGACGATGCGACAGAACGCCCCAACTACTCACCACCCTGCCGCTTGCTGGCTCAGTGAATGTTGCCGTTTTGTGAACCATCCATCACCTGCGGAAATTCGGAGTGAAGCGACCGCTCATCGCGGTAGAATCACCTCCACGCGTAGCGGAAGAATCAAATTGTCGAACACCGAATTAGAGCCCCCATGCCCATCGAATCAGAACCCCTGAAGACAGACACCGCTGTTACGCTCGACCTGCCGACCGCGACGAGTGAAACGCTGCCGCTACCGAATGAGACCAAGACGCTTCCGCCGCTTGCGGCGTCACCCACCATCGGCCGCTTCCAAATCCGCGACCGCTTGGGCGAAGGCGCCTCGGCGAAGTCTTCCGCGCTTACGATCCGCAACTCGACCGCGAAGTCGCCCTGAAGGTCGCCAAGCCCGGCACGCTGACGACACCCGACCGCGTCGAACGCTTCCTGCGCGAAGCCAAAGCGGCCGCCAATCTACGACATCCCAACATCGTGCCCCTCTTCGAAACCGGCCGCGACGGCGACCGCTACTTCATCGCCAGCGCGTTCATCAAGGGCCAGACCCTCGAAGCGCTCCTC
>JBBQII010000737.1:0-2259 GCA_038324795.1 Gemmatales bacterium | reverse complement strand
GGGGTCATCGACACCGACATGCTGCGCTCGGCCTGGGGTGACGGTGCGGGCCAATACGTCAACTCCGCGAAGTGGGCTACGCGCGCCGAACCGATGCTGATGAGCCTCGGCGCGGCGGACAACGTGAAGTCGTTGACGGTGCCGGGGTAGTTTACGGGCAATCCGTCGCTTATGCTTCGGGCTAACGGTCACCCGCACCCGCCAACTCCACTGCCACCGCGGCGACGAAATCTTCCGTGGGGTGCCAGCTCCGCAGGAACCATTTGCCCGCGGCGGCGTGGTCATCGCCCATGCGCAGAACTTGTTCGGGTTCGCCGGGGCAGAAGGTGACGTCGCATTGATCGAGCGACTGCACCCCCCGGCCGATCGCCTTGAGCGCTGCTTCTTTTCGCGTCCAGATGCGGAAGAATGCAGCCTGGCGTTCGGACTCCGGCAGCGACTGAAACAGGTCACGATCCCGTTGGGTGAAGAAGCGTTCGATCAGCGAATCGGCATTCGGAATCTCTCGCCAGCGTTCGATATCCACGCCGATGCGTCCCCGACGGGTGACGGCATACAGCCCCAGCATTTCCGAATGGGTGACGTTGAAATGCAGAGGACTGCCCAGTGCCGGGTCGAGGTACGGCTTGCCGCTCGGCTCACGGTGGATGGGAATTTCGCGAGGCGGCATCGGCAGATAGCGCCCGAGGATCTGCCGCAACTGGCAGCGTGACGCGATGAACTGACGGCGGATCCGCTCCATCTTGAACCGCCCTGCCCGGTCAAGTTCATCGGGAGTCAGGCAGGAATCGTCGGTGGAATCGAGCGAAACAACCCAGAGATGGATCTCATCATCGGCCGGCAGGCCGGGGGCGTCGTTGAATTCGGGAAATGTCATCCGCATGACGAATCATCTTAGCGATTCGATCAGCGGACAACGCGGCAGGAAAATCAGAATCAGATCGCGCCCATGACGATCGAGGAATTGTGGCCGCCAAAGCCGAAGCTGTTTGAAAGGCAGTGTTTGACGCGAGATTCGCGCGGCTGGTTGGGGACGTAGTCGAGATCGCAGGCCGGGTCAGGCGTATGAAGGTTGATCGTCGGGTGGATGACACCCTTCTTGAGTGTCAGGGCACAGGCGATGAATTCTACGCCGCCGCTGGCACCGAGCAGATGGCCCAACATGCTCTTGGTACTGCTGACCTGCAACTTGTTGGAGTGCTCGCCGAAAACTTTCTTGATCGCCTTGGTTTCGGCCGCGTCGCCCAGCTGGGTACTGGTGCCGTGGGCATTGATGTACTGGACGTCATCGGGGTTGAGGCCGGCCATCTTCAGTGACATCTGCATCGAACGGGCCGCGCCGACACCATCTTCGTGCGGGGCCGTGATGTGGAACGCGTCCGCCGTGTTGCCGATGCCGAGGACTTCGCCGTAGATGTTCGCCCCGCGCTTGCGCGCGTGTTCATACTCTTCGATGACGACGATGCCGGCCCCTTCGCTGAGCACGAAACCGTCACGGTCCCTGTCAAACGGACGACTGGCGAGCTGCGGCGCATCATTGCGGTTGGATAATGCCTTGCAGGCGATGAACGCCCCCAGGCCCAGCGTCGTGATCGCCGCTTCCGAACCGCCGGTGACCATAACGTCAGCGAGGTCCCACTTGATGGCGTGGTACGCATCGCTGATGGCGTGCCCCGCCGACGAGCAGGCGGTCGACACGGCCGTGTTCGGCCCCATCAGCCCGAACTCGATCGAGATAATGCCCGACGCGGAGTTGGCAATCATCTTCGGAATGGTAAACGGGTTGATGCGACCAGGCCCGCCCTCGAGGCAGCGGCCGTACTGGTCCTGGAACTCGTTCATACCGCCGATACCGCTGCCGACCATGGATCCGCAGCGGAACGGGTCTTCCTTATCGAATGCGATGCCGCACTCGTCGATGGCTTGCCTGGCGGCGACCATCGCGAACTGCGCAAAGCGATCGAGATGACGGGCCAACTTGCTGGGCAAGTGCTTCTCGGGTTGCCAGTCCTTGACCTCGCCGCCGAAATGGACCTTGAAGGCGGTCGTATCGAACTGGGTGATCGGCGCAATACCGCTGGTGCCCGCCAGAAGGCCCTTCCAGTAGTCGGGTACATTCATGGCGATCGGATTAACGGTCCCCATGCCGGTGACGACCACACGCCGCGTCATTGCTTCTTCCGCTCCCGCTCGATATAGTCGATCGCTTCGCCGACCGTCTTGATCTTTTCGGCCTGTTCATCGGGGATCTGGATATCG
>JBBQII010000736.1:0-2266 GCA_038324795.1 Gemmatales bacterium | reverse complement strand
GAACGACATCGTAGCCAGGAACATCAGAGCGGTCGGCTTGTGATAAAGCGGCAATCGCGCAGAATGAATTCGCCGACTGGCGGCAATGAACAGGAACGTCAGCACGCCGAACTGGAACATCAGCGACTGCAGAACGATCGGCACGTTCAGGCCATAGAAGGTGATCTTGATCCGATCGACGTCATCATCATCGGCCGGCACCGGTTGATTCTGTGGTACCGGCTGGTTCGGTTGTTTCTTCGCCCCGCCCACCTGCTGGGGCGGTGGATTGGGATTGAAGCCGCCCTGTTGCTGTTGCTTCTGCAAGCGTTTCTGCTGGTTGCGTTTTCTGGCGGCCGCCTGTTCCTCGCCGTAGAAAACTTCCATGAAGACGGGCGTCGAGGTGATCAGTGTCGGGCCGTAGACGCCGAAGGTGAAGAACATCGGGGCGGCAATGTTCAAGAGCGCCAGAATGGCAACAAATCGGCCGCTGGCGCCGCGGGCCTTGCTGGTCGTCAGGCCGGTGATCATGGCCAGCGTGTAGTACATGATCGCCCCGCCGATCTGCACCAGCAGCAGCTTCGAGAAGTCGGTGATGCCGACCGGTCCGGAGATCGCCAGGTACAGTGCGAACGGCAGCGTGATCGAATAGAGAATCAGTTCGCGGATTGGCGCGCCGAGCAGGATGCCGACCGCCTGAACTTTGGGCGGGATCGGCGTGATACGGTGAAAGTCGATGATTCCGCTTTCCTTCATCTGCGCGATCGATGACGCCACCTGCGACCCGCCCATCAGCACGAGGATGAACCCCTGCAGGAAGAAAAAGTACATCGATCCGGTCATCGGGTCGGGATTCAACGCATCCTTGATGACGAAGTCATTGATGAAAACGATGCACAAACTCAGAAACGCGATGATGACGACGCCTGGCAGCAGGGCCGATTTGCGCAGCCGCGAACGGATGTGCCTGACGAACATCGGGTTGTTAGCCAGGTCGAAGAACTCACGCATGTTGAAATCGCCGACGGGGAAGGTGTTCGGGACATACCGCCAGATGAAACTCAGGAAAGATCGCGGGCACCGACCTTGAGGAAGACTTCCTCCAGGCCCTCTTTCTTCTGCCCGAATGCCGTGATCGGGATGCCGGCCGCGACCAGCACTGCCAGCAGTTGGCTGACTTCCCCGGGGCTGCCGTCATACGTGAACTCGAACCGGCCCGCAGCGACTTCCTGCACCGTGCCTGCGAGCCGATCACGCGACAGATTGGAAAGCAACGCATCGCCCCGGCCGAGGATCTCGACGCTCATCACCGCGTCGCCCATCACCTGCCGGCTGACTTCTTCCACCGACCCGCTGACGACCATGCGCCCGCGTTCCATGATGCCGACCGCGGTGCAGAACTCACTCATTTCCGAGAGGATGTGCGAGGAGACGAGAATCGTCTTCCCGCGTTCCGCGAGCTTCTTGATGATGTTCTTGAGATCGACGCGCCCGTGCGGGTCGACGCCGCTGGCCGGCTCATCGAGCATCAGAAACGGCGGATCGGGGATCAGCGTTTTCGCCAGCATCAGCCGCTGCCGCATGCCGCGCGACAGATCGGGCACATACGCATCCCGCTTCTCCCACAGGCCGACGAGGTTCAGGTACTTCTCAACCACATCCGGCCGCTGGCGGCGCGGGACGTAGTAGCAGGCAGCAAACAGGTCGAGAAACTCCCAGACCACAAGGTCTTCGTACACCGGTGGAAAGTCGGGCATGAAGCCGATCTTCTTGCAGCCGTCCTCGGGGCTTTCGAGAACATCGACGCCATCGACGACGATCTCCCCGTAGGTGGGCTCGATCAACCCCAGCAGCGTGCGCATGGTAGTGGTCTTACCCGCCCCGTTGGGACCGATCAGACCGAACACCTGGCCCGCTTCGATGTCGAAGTTCAATTCGCGGACGGCGCAGACGTTGTCGTAATCGACACGAAGATCGCGAACGTGAATCATGGAGATGCAACCCGGGATAGCGTTGCGAACGCGGCCGAAGTCGGCCATGCCCGGTGTCGGGCAGGGGTCATTTCAAAAGAAGACGCCCCGTTTGGCAATGCAAATCCCGAATGATCGCGCAACATCACTATCGTGGCGAGGGCTCCCAGCGAAACTCGACACAGCCGGTCCATTCGCCGTCGGGCGGCAGGATCTGCAATCCGGCATCGATTTTGCGCTCGGCCAGATTGATCGCATCAGTCCCGCAGGTGTACGGTTCGATGCAGACCGCCTGCCGGTGTGGCGGCGTGAAAAGG
>JBBQII010000735.1:0-2268 GCA_038324795.1 Gemmatales bacterium | reverse complement strand
AGCCATACCGACATGTTCGACCCGAAACCGGATGCCCCGGCCGAGATCCGTGGTGAGTTCAAGACGATCCCGACAACTCTGCCTGGCGTGCGCTTCACCGAACACCTGCCGCATCTCGCGAAGCTGACCGACCTGTACAGTGTCATCCGCGGACATGAACCGAAGAACGGCAGCCATGGCGTGGCCGACCACCTCATGGTGACCGGGCTCAAGTTCAACGCGTCGCTGCCCTTCCCCTGCTTCGGATCGGTCGTGGCTAAAGAACGCGGCTTCGTAGACGGCGTGCTGCCGTTCGTGCAGCTGGGCAAGAACATCGACCGCCGCTTGAACGGCGGCATCGCCGGCTTCCTGGGTGACGAGTTCAACCCCTTTGAAGTGCACGAGGACCCGAACGCCCCCGCCTTCCGTGTGCGAGATCTGGGCATCGCCGACGAAGCGGAACGTGCTCGTCTCGAACGCCGTTACTCAATGCTCGGCGACTTGGAACAGTATCAGAAGTCGATCGAGAACACCGCACAGCCAGTCAAAGCTCGCGATGTCTTCCACGAAAAAGCGCACGGCCTGATCACGTCGCCGGCGGCAAAGATGGCGTTCGACATCGCCGCCGAACCGGAACGCGTCCGTGAACGCTACGGCCGGACGCCGTTCGGCCAGTCCTGTCTGGTGGCACGTCGGCTGATCGAGTCAGGCGTGCAGTTCGTCACCGTCACCGATGGCGGCTGGGATACACACCAGAACAACTTCAAGTCGCTGAAGGAACGCAATCTGCCGCGGCTGGATGCCGGGTTCCCGGCCCTGCTCGAAGACTTGAATACGCGCGGCATGCTCAGTGATACGCTGGTCGTCTGGTTCGGTGACTTCGGTCGTACGCCGAAGATCAACCCCTCGGCCGGGCGTGATCACTGGGCCTCGGCCGGCGTTGCCTGCATGGCGGGCGCGGGCATCAGCCCCGGGCAGGTGGTCGGGCAGACCAACGCCCTGGCCGAGTTCGTCACCGACAACCCGGTCTACCCGCCGGACCTGGCAGCGACCATCTACCACACGCTTGGTGTGCCGCTGCACACTTGGTACAATGCTCAGGACGGTCGGCGGATCGAATTGTGTCCGGAAGGCAAACCGGTCAAACAACTGGTGGGTTGATCCTTGGGAATTCTCAGCAATCGTCGCGGGTTCATCCTGGGCTCAGCTGCGGGCCTCCCCGCTGGCGTGCTTGGGTACGGCGCTGTTGACTGGTTCAACCGCTCCCGCATTCAATCTCCCGCATCAATCAAGCCGAACAGCGAATTCACGATGCCCGGGCCGTACCCCGGGCGCGTGATCGAGGTGCATCATCCCCATGCCGTGAACCCCCGGCACGAGATCGACCGCGCCGCGGTGCGGCAGATGATCAATCGCGGCATGTGCAATCTTGTCGGGGCCGACTTCCCCGAAGAAGCGTGGAAGCGGTTCTTCAATCGCGATGATGTGATTGGCATTAAGGTCAACCCGGTCGGCAACCGCAAGGGCCGTAAGGACGTGGCCGAGTCGATCTCGAACAAGGAAGTGATTCTCGAAGTCGTCCGCAACCTGAAGGCGATCGGCGTGCCCGGGTCGAACATCATTCTCTTCGAGCGCTACGCCCGGGAGTTTATCGACGCCGGCTATGCCGACCTGATGCATGAACGCGAGATGGACGGCGTCCGCTGGTACGCCTCGGGGGCGGTCTACACCAACGATCAGGTGGCGATCAACGGTATCGAGAATCCGGGTGCGCATTCACCGGAGTTGCTGAACCATGTCGTCGGGTACGATGCCGATGTTTTTGTGCAGATGGGTTTCGCTGCCCCGGATCACGACAAGCGCGACGATCGCCGCTTCCGCTCGCATCTGTCAACGATTGTCACGCAGATCGTGAACAAGATGATCACGCTGCCGGTACTGAAGGACCATCGATCATCGGGCGTGACGCTATCGCTGAAGAACATGTCCCACGGAATGAACAACAACGTGGCGCGCAGCCATCTGGTCAACATCGTTCACGGTTATGCCGACTCGCCGGCCCGCAATTCAGTCGGGCCGAACCAGTGCAACACCTTCATCCCTGCCGCCGTTAATCAGCCGATTCTCAAAGAGAAGGCGACGCTGCACATTCTGGACGGATTGATCGGCGTCTATGAAGGCGGGCCCGGCAACTGGAACAAGACGTGGGGAACCTGGCGGTATAACTCGCTGTTGTTCGCCACCGATCCGGTCGCGCTCGATCACATCGGCTGGGATATCATCGACCGC
>JBBQII010000734.1:0-2271 GCA_038324795.1 Gemmatales bacterium | reverse complement strand
ATCCTCCGGCAGCGGCAGCGAACTGCACGACCTGCGCGACTACCGTCCCGGCGACCCGCCCAAGATGATCGCCTGGAAGACATCCGCCCGCCGCGATCGGCTCATCATCAAGGAATTCGAAAGCGACGTGCCGATCCGCTGCACGCTGTTCGTCGATAACTCCGAATCGGTTCGTGTCGGCCCGCCGCGGCAGACGATGCTCAACCAGATGACCGGCATCGCCTCGGGCGTCGCGCAGGCCGCCCTTTCCGACCGCGACCATGTCGGCCTGGTGCTGTTCGGTGAAGAGAAAACCGAAATCCTGGCGCCCGCACGCACTTCACGACACCTGATCGACATGCTGCATCGGCTGGCCCGGGCCAACACCGGTACCCCGGTCAGCCCGGCCGGCAACCTCGAGGCACTGGTCCCGCTCGCCAATCCGCTCGCGCATGAAATCTACCCCGAACTGATGGATCGCCGCATCAACCGCCTGCCCCGGTCGATGTTCTGGCGGCCGCTGTTCGATTCGAACAAAGTCTGGTTCCTGCTGATCCCCCTGCTGCCGCTGGCCACCGTCATCGGCTGGACGGTGCTGGTGCTTGTCGCCTGGATCTTCGACCGCTCGGTTGAACTGAACACCCTCGTCGCGATCGGCAGCACCGTCTACAACGTGTTCGGCTCGATCCTGGTCCCGCTGCTTGTCCTGTGCTTGCTGGCATTGTTCGGCCTGATGTTCTGGATGATCTTCGGCCTCAGCGGGCAGTTTCCACCCGGGCACACACAGCGGATGCGCCGCAAACGACTCGCCGCCCTGCTGACGACGCTCGACATGGCTCCGCCCGGGACCGACGCACTGTACATCGATGATGATGCCGCCATGGCCTACCGGCTGCAGCAATTTCTCGCGGAGCATCATCGGCGTTATCCCATCCCGCTCTACGATGCAACCGGGCGTTACCTGTTCCGCAGTGAAGGCAAGATCGCCGTACTGGCCCGCGCGATCACGCAGGCGACTTCGCGGGCACGGGACAACGAACTGTTCGTCATCATGGCGGATATGTTCGAGCTGCGAACGCATCTGGACCCGTTGATCCGTTCACTGCGCGTGGCCCGGGCAAGGCATCATCAGGTTGTCGTCATCTGCCCGTGGATGCCCGGCATCCCCATCGCGGATGAAGAACTGACGTCGGATCAACGGGCCGACCTGTTCCGCAAGGCCGCTCTGGCGGCCGGGTTCCGCGGGCTTGAAGCACAACTGTTCCGGCAGACGGCCGAACTTCACCACCGCTCATTCGCGGAGATTCGGCACGAATTTGGCAGAGGCGGCGTCCTGATCGTGCGTGCTCAACAGCACGAATCGGTGCGGCTGATTCTCAACCGCATGGACCGCCTGCGCGGTACGAGGGCCCGCCGATGACTACCCGTGCAGATCCCCGATTGCCGATGACGCTGACCGAGATCTTCCGGCACAACGGCGCGCGCAACTACATGGTGATCGCCTTTGTCGCGCTGTTGCTGTACTACGTGCAGATGGTCGAACGCGGCAGCGACAGCGGCGTACTGATCGCCCTGCTCCTTGCCGTACCGGGCCTGATCGGCCGTTGGGTCATTTCGCCGTTCCTGTTCATCCTGCTGACAACATACCTGCTGATCGACCCCGAGTTGGCGTTCCTGATGCCGATCTACGACAGTTTCACCCGCACCTGGCCTCGCAGTTACGGCCGCCCCAACCGGGACTTTGAAGTGGCTGACCTGCTATTGACCGGATCGGTTCTGGTGTACCTCATCGCACAATACCGCCTCCTGAGCATCGCCCACCTCGGCATGCCCGACGACCCGCCGCCGCGCCGCAAGGGCCAGCCCGAGCCGACACCGCCGCGCCGCCCGCCGGGACTGATCGACGACCGTGAACTGTTCTGGCTGTTCGGCATGGCAGCCTTCAGCACGCTGATGGGCACAGTGATCTGGCTCGGCATCGCCCGCTACGAGAACGGGGCACGCCTCGGCAGCGTCTGGGGCATCGAGAAGCCGGTCGCGCGCGGCATGCTGTTCATCTGGATGTTCATGACGGGGGTCATCATGCTGCAGGTCTACCTGCGCACGCGCTCGCTGTACCGCATGACTCGGCGGGAGGCACGCCTCATGCTGCAGGATGGCCTGTGGCAGGAAACACGGCGTGAACAAGAGCGGATCTATCGCTGGAAGAAGTGGTTTCGCCAACAAAGCGAGGGATAAGCGATGTTTCTGACACGGGAAATCGTTGGCTGGCTGCTGATCGCGCTGGGCGTG
>JBBQII010000733.1:0-2275 GCA_038324795.1 Gemmatales bacterium | reverse complement strand
CGGCCGCGATCGGCGGCAGCGGCGCGACGCCCATGCCGGAAACCACTTCGCCCAGGTCGACCTTCAGTTCGTGCAGCTTGTGCAGGGCCGTCTCCAGCGATCGGGCCACCACCTGCACGGTCCCGGCGATGCTCGACGTCGGGGCCACGCACAGCGTCAGTTTTTCAACCGATGTCGGCAGCTTGGCCACCAGCCAGGCGACCACATCTTCGGTCGGGTGTTTCCGCGTCTCCAGGACGCCGACGGCACACGGCGGCTGTTCCCGCAAATGGGGAAGATGATCGAACATCGCCTCTTTGCCGTAGGCCGCACGCATGGGGCCGGAACCCATGGCGAAGAACTTGTCGACCTTGATCTGCCAGCCGGCATACTGGGAACCCAGGCATGCCCGCACCGGATCGTCACTCCAGACCTGGATGGACGGTCCGCCATCCAGCGATGTGAGCGAAACGTCGGCATGTCCCGCCAGACAGATGCGCGCCATCGCCAGTCCGGCGTTAAGTCCGCCGGGCACCGCGCCGCCGCAATCGATGACGCGCGCCCCGGCAACGGTGGTCGATCCCACCCGCCAGGCCTCGGCATGGTTAATCAGGTCGTCCGCCAGCAGTGCGGCGCGTTCGTTCAGTGTCATGTGCTTTCTCTGCGGGTGCGGTGTTCCAAAGGCTATATTACACGGTGAAGCCCTATGTTGCCGAGGCCTGATCCATGCACCCCTCTCCCCGAATCTTGATGTGCCCGCCCGATCATTACGGGATCGAGTACGAGATCAATCCGTGGATGAAGCGGTCGATGGCGTCGGTGCGCGATCTGGCGTTCGCGCAGTGGCGCGAACTGCACGGGCAACTGGTGAACCTCGGCGTCACCGTCGAACAGATGACGCCGCAACCGGGCCTGCCCGATCTGGTCTTTACCGCCAATGCCGGGTTGATGTTCAACAACCGCTTCTTCAGTTCGCGGTTCATGCACGAGGTCCGTGCGCGCGAATCCCCCTTCTTCGATGCCTGGTTCCGCGAGCACGGCTTCGAGGTGGTGCACTGGCCCGACGGTATGTTCCATGAAGGGGCCGGGGATGCGCTGTTCTTTGGCCGGTCGCTGTTTGCCGGCTACCGCACACGGTCCGACGTACGGGCGCATCAGTGGGTGGCTGAGCAGGCGGGCGTGCAGGTACTGCCGGTGGAACTCGTGAACCCGCGTTTCTACCATCTCGATACCTGCTTCTGCCCGCTCGATCCCGAACGCGCGCTCTGGTTCCCTGACGCGTTCGACGACTACGGCAAACGCGTCATCCAGTCGAATGTGCCGCACCTGATCCCGGTGATCGGGGAAGAAGCGAATCGCTTCGGCTGCAATGCCGTGGTCGTCGGCAAGACCGTGATCCACAACAGCCGCTGCCTGCGACTGGCTGAGCAACTGCAGGAGGCCGGCTATCGCTCGCTCAGCGTCGAACTGGACGAGTTCCTGAAGGCCGGCGGCAGCGCCAAGTGTCTGACGCTGCGCATCGACGGCGAAGAAGCGGCCGTCTGGTAAATGACTGCCTTACCAGCTGACACGGACTTCCGGTGGTGTTCTGTTGCCGCGGTGAGTCAACGCGGCATCGCCGACGACCGCGAGCAGCAGAATGAACTGCAGCAGAATCACCACTTTGAACCATAGCGTCGTGCGGATGCCGAACTGACCCGTGAAGCCGGCCATCTCGATCTCGACCCGCTGGATCTCCTCAGGCGTCTTAGCCTGAATCAGCTGATCCTTGAAGCGGTCCTCGGTAATCGATTCGAACGCGTTCGGCACGCCGAACCCCGCGGCATATTGCAGCAAAACAAACAACAGCATCAGCCCTGCCCCGGCCATCAGGATCGCCGGGCGGTAATGCAGCGATCGGTCCAGCACGCGCGGCAGCTTGATCGCCTTCCAGCGCTGCACGATGCTGCCCCATGCGATGATCAGTGTCAGCGGCAGCACGATCAGGTAAGGCAGCATCCACCACGATGAACCCAGCTGTTGACTCAGCGACTTTTCAACGCCCAGCACTTTCTCGGACACGGGGTCGACGCTCATCATCCCGCCCAGTGCCTGCCAGGCGTTCTGCGTGTACGCGCTGTACCCGGCGGGGTAGGCTCCGTCCCATTTGAGGAAGCTGAGGATCACAAGCAACGGCAACGCGGCGAGTACGGTGAACTCACACACGCGGCGATTGAGCGACAGGTGGAACGATGTCTTCGCCGCTTGCGGCGTCGCCACGGGAGCCGCTGGCGTTGTTGGGATCCAGCACGATGCT
>JBBQII010000732.1:0-2281 GCA_038324795.1 Gemmatales bacterium | reverse complement strand
CATGATCTCGAGCATCACGTCTTCGACGATGCTGCGCAGGCCTCGGGCGCCGGTGTCGCGGTGCTTGGCCTTGCGGGCGATCTCCCGCAGTGCGTTGTGTTCGAACTCCAGTTCGGCACCTTCCATCTCGAACAACTTCTGGTACTGGCGGACCAGAGCGTTGCGAGGTTCGGTCAGGATGCGGACTAGGGCTTCTTCATCCAGCGGGTCGAGCGGTGCAAGCACCGGCAATCGGCCGACGAACTCGGGGATCATGCCGAATTCGCACAGGTCGTCGCTGGTAACCTGGCTGAGCAGCATGCCCAGATCGTCTTCACGATCTTCCGGGTGAGCGCCGAAGCCGATCGTCTTCTTGCCCGTCCGGCGGCTGATGATCTCGTCAAGTCCGACAAACGTACCGCCGCAGATGAACAGGATGTTCGAGGTATCGACCTGGATGTACTGCTGTTCCGGATGCTTGCGGCCGCCCTGCGGCGGGACGTTGGCCGTTGTGCCTTCAAGCATCTTCAGCAGTGCCTGCTGAACGCCTTCGCCCGACACGTCGCGCGTGATGCTGACATTCTGCGATGTCTTGGCGATCTTGTCGATTTCGTCGATGTAGATGATGCCGCGTTGGGCCGCTTCAATGTCGAAGTCGGCGGCGTGCAGCAGTTTGAGCAGCAAGTTTTCGACGTCTTCGCCGACGTAGCCAGCCTCGGTCAGCGTCGTCGCGTCGCCGATGGCGAACGGAACGTCGAGCACCTTGGCCAGCGTACGCGCCAACAGTGTCTTGCCGCTGCCGGTGGGGCCGATCAGCAGAATGTTGCTCTTGTCGACTTCGACTTCGCCGCGGCTATTCTCACCCAGGCTGAGACGCTTGTAGTGATTGTGGACGGCAACCGAAAGGACCTTCTTGGCGCGATGCTGGCCGATCACGTAGTGATCGAGCTTTTCCTTGAGCGTCCGCGGAGAGGGGATGTTCGTTGTGGCGCCGCCGCGCGGGTTGCCGCGCCGGCGCTTCTCCTGGTCGATGATGTTCTGGCAGAGTTCGATGCACTCGCCGCAGATGTAGACGTCGCCGGGCCCTTCAACGAGGGGCCCCACATCGCGATGACTCTTGCGGCAGAACGAGCAGTATGCGTTGCGATTCCGGCCGGAACTCCCGGTCGGTTTGCGACCGCCGGTTTCGCCGGTGTCTTTCGTGGCCATTCCATCTCCCCGATGACGATCTGACCCGATCCGCGCCGGATCGGGATGCTGGTTAAGGGTTGGCCGCTTTGGCGATCGCCCCCCGAACTTCCCTACGCGATGGGGCAGGTTGGGGGAGATTGTAAAGCGAACGAGTCAATTCCGCAGCGCCTGTTTTTTACGATGCCGGTGTTTCGGGCGGTGGCGGTTCCTGAACTGCCGGTTGGGGCGACGGCGCTTGCGGGCCCGGATCCGGCTTGGCGACGATCTTGTTGCGCAACCGCCTTGCTTCCTTGTGCTTGATGCGGTCGTACTCCGCCTGGGTGAGTTCACCGCGTTCGAACATCGCCCGGTATCCGCCCAACTGCTTGACGTCGCCGACCGGTCCATCGGTCATCTGCCGTTTGCGCCAGCGCTCTATCCAGGAGAGCAGAATCGCCCCGAGCAGCATCGCCCCGACAAGTGCAGCCACGAGCCAAAGGAACTCGGCACTCTGAACGAGGTCAGCGATATCGCGTTGAGCCAAAAGAGGTGCGTTCACCGCATTCACCCTGCTTTCGGACGGGTCGAAAGACCTGTTCCACCTCTGAAGAACAATCGAGGGGAAGCGATCTTCCGTCCGCGTCCAATTATAGCGCCTCTACGGGAATCTGATGGCAAAACTTAATCGATCCCCATTAAGTTAGGAAGGGGAGTTGCGGCAAAACACGCAGGGCCGGCCACTTCGGGACATTCAGCAGGGTTGAGCAATTGGTCGTCGGTCGATTGTTGTTGCCAGGCGCCATCGCTGAATTCGCCCAAACGAAACGACATGATGTGCATTGTATTGGCGAGGAGAAGTAACATGTTCACGATCGCGTTGACGATGATGACGCTGCTGGCCGACCCCACCCCCAAGGGTACGGCCACTCCCCGAAAGCCGCATCCGCTTGCACCGAGCCTGCCGGAACTGACCGACCAGGAAGAAGCGGAATTCGATCGCATCGTCGATCGCTTCATCAAGGCCGATACCGGAAAGCTGGGCGGAGCTGATGGCCGATCCGCCATGGACGCATTCAAGGAACTCGGGCCGGAAGCCACCTTCGCGCTGATCCGCGGCTTCAACCGCTCAGCC
>JBBQII010000731.1:0-2287 GCA_038324795.1 Gemmatales bacterium | reverse complement strand
GGTTGCAACTCGCGGCCCAGGTTCGTCGTTCGATACTGGTACGATGCACCAATATGGATCAGGTGCCGGCCTTCGTCCTTGTAGTAGGGCGTGCCGGTGATGCGCGTACTGCTCGCGTAGTTGCCGTCGCCAAAGGACGATGTGTAGAAGCCCAACGGCTGCGTCTTGTGAAACATCTGCTGCACGACGAGGTTCTGGTCGAGGTAAGTGTTCGAGAACCAGATACCCGGCGCGAACAAAATACCGAAGGCATCGTGCGCGCTCGAGCGTTCGAGCAGTGTGAGGAAGTAATCGCTTCCCATTCCTTCCATCGCCACGGGCACCTTGTGCTGACCAACGCGGACCGTCCCCAGGAACGGCACATCCTTCATGCCGACCCACAAATGGTCGTAGGTGATGTAGTTGAGTTGCTCGAAGTCGACTTCAAAATTGAACTCGATAGTTTCGTATCCCACGCCGTCGGCTTTCAGCCGCACCCGGCGGAAGTACGCCCCGTCATCCAAAGGGCCGACCCCCGCGCCGTTGCCCGACGCCGGGACCCCGCCGTTGCCGGGTGCAGCACCCCGGAGAGTGACTGGCTGCTGGAAGAAGACCGGCTCGAACTGCATTCGGCCGCCGAGATGAATGCGCCAGTCTTCCGCTTTCGTCGCGAAAACCAGGCCGACGCCTTCGACCCACTTGGCGTTCAGGTTCAGGTCGCTGCCGACCTCATGCCCCTTTTCCCGGGCTTCTTTCGCTCTTGCCGCTTCGTCCAGTTTGCGTTTACTCTCGAGTTCGCTCAGGTAGTCATTGACGATCTGTCGAACGGCTGCTGAATTGGGATCGACCTTGGCGTCCTTCAACGACGGCGGCGGATTCTCCTGAAGCGCCTCCAGCAGCGGCGGAGGCGATGCCGGAAGAAGTGGCAGATCTGTCACCGGAACGGGCGCGGAGACCTGGATTGTTTCGACCCCCGAATCGACTACCGGATCGGGCACTCGCTTGAACTCCTGCCCGTGGGCGGGATTACCGAAAGTGAGGACGGCCACGATCGACATCAGGCGGCGGGCATACCCTATCCAACCACGACATGCATCTGTTCGCACGATTTCCACCTTCGAATCTGATGCGGCACAGCCGCAGGGTGTGAGGCTGTAACGGTTGCACCAGATCTTTCGGCAGTTTCCGATTGAATCTTCTGAGATTTGTTGAAGTTCCGGCAAACGGCAACCACCCTCGTTTGTGAGGCTTTCACTGCCCTCTCCCTTTCGCGGGGGGATGGAATACAACGTAGTCTTTGCAGCTTTGCCAGTTTCTGAGAAGCGGTTGACATCACTATGAGCCAGAAGACGTGGGGTGGCCGGTTTGCCGGCGGGACTGATTCGCGGGTGGAATCCTACACCGAATCGATCACTTTCGATCACCGCCTGTATCGGCACGACATCCGCGCCAGCCAGGCCCACGCACGCATGCTGGCTCACGCGGGCCTGTTGACGTCCGACGACGCGGAACAGATCGCCACCGCACTTGATGCGATCGGCGGGGAGATCGAAGCTGGCACGCTGCCTTTCTCAATCCAGCTTGAAGACATTCACACGCACATCGAAAAAGCGCTGATCGATCGGCTGGGCGACCTGGGCCGCAGGTTGCACACCGCGCGCAGCCGGAACGATCAGGTCGTCACCGACGTGAAACTCTGGACGCGCGACGCCATCGATGCCTTTGATGGCCGACTTGCGGAACTGCAGCGCGCATTCCTCGACTTCGCCGAGCGCGAGGCAGGTGTTGTCGTGCCGGGGTACACCCATCTGCAGCGCGCTCAACCGGTTCTGGCAGCCCATTACTTTCTCGCCTACATCGAGAAACTGCAGCGCGACCGCGAACGCCTGGCCGACTGTCGAAAGCGCGTGAATGTCATGCCGCTTGGCGCGGCGGCACTGGCGGGCACTTCGCTGCCGATCGATCGGGACTTCACCGCCCGGCAACTCGGCTTCGACGCGGTCGCCCGCAACAGCCTCGACGCATCGAGCGATCGGGACTTCGCCGCGGAGTTTGTGTTCTGCCTGTCGCTGATTGCCATTCACCTGTCGACCTGGTCGGAAGAGTGGATCCTGTGGATGAGCACCGAGTTCGATTTCATCGATCTACCGGATGAGTTCTGCACCGGCTCAAGCATCATGCCGCACAAGAAGAACCCGGACGTACTGGAATTGACGCGCGGCAAGACAGCCCGAGTCATCGCCAGCCTGCAGCATCTGCTGATCCTGTTGAAGGGCCTGCCGATGGCCTACAACCGTGACCTGCAGGA
>JBBQII010000730.1:0-2289 GCA_038324795.1 Gemmatales bacterium | reverse complement strand
AGGGCGCGTGGGTTCGACCAGCGCGGTCAGGGCGGTCATGTCCCCGGCCTTGATCGTAGGACTGCCGGACGTGACTTTGACGAAGTACGGTACATCGACGGTCGGCCGATGCCATGGGGTGAAGAAGCGGCGGGCCTGGGCGGCGGCATCGGGAACCGTGACCAGCGACGTGACCGCGAGAAGAAGCACAACGATGCCGACCCCGCCGAGGACGAGTGTGGCAGTGGCCGGGGCGGCACGGCGCAGGTCGAGCCGGCTGGTACGTGTTTCGGCATCGCGGATGAGCAGTTCGAGGAACGCGGGCGACCCGCCGGCGCTGTCGGTGTGCCCGGCCAGTTCGACGACGGTTGTCAGCCGTTCGCCGAGGCGGGGATATTCGCTTTCGATCAGGGCTGCGATGGCGACCGGGTCATCGGTGCGGATCAGGCAGCGCCGGCCCAGGCGGATGCCGGTGAACGCGAGAAGGATCAGCCAACTGACGAGCAAGCTGCCGCGCGCCGGCGGCGACAGGGTGACGAGCAGATCGATCAGGATGAACAGTGACGCCGAAAGCACGACGACAATCGAGAACCGGGCGATGGCGCCGACGATCCGCTGTGCGCGCAGCCGTCGGCCCAGGGCGGTGAGGCGCTCGGTCAAGGCGATCGGCAGTGCGGGGTCGGGGTTCATATATGTTGGTTCCGCTCGCATCATCGTAACGTTCGCGGGGCGTCGGGTACAGCAGGAAAGCGCTTGCACTGCCCCCGGATTCGCGTATCGTTTCTGAACGCTGCGAACTGATCACTCTCCAACGAGCCGTATCCATGAACCTTTCCCGCGTGCTGTTGATGTTGTTGCCGGCCATGGTGCTCGGCATGGTTCCCGCCTGTAAGAAGGAGTCGGGGAAGATTAAGGTGGCAGTCGTCACCAACAATCCGGCAAACTTCTGGAAGATTTGCGATGCGGGGGCGCGCAAGGCGGCGAAGGATCATGATGTGGAGTTGATCTTTCGCATGCCGGAGAAGGGCGACCCGGGGACACAGCGTGAGATTGTGAAATCGCTGATGGAACAGGGAATCTCGGGGATAGCGATCAGTGTGATCGATCCCAAGGAACAGACGCGCGAACTGCGGCAGGTGGCGGAGAAGGTGACGCTCCTGACGATGGACAACGACGCCGACGAAAGCGGCCGATTGTGCTACGTGGGGACCGACAACTATTCCGCAGGCCGCGCGGCGGGTCGGCTGGTGAAGGGAGCATTGCCCGATGGTGGCGACGTGGCGATCTTCGTCGGGCAGATTACGCCGGCGAATGCACGGGCGCGTTTCCAGGGCGTGGTGGATGAACTGGCGGGCATCGCCGGGAAGAATGCGGAAGGGACACCCGTGGAGCGGATGATCGGCGATAAGAAGGGCTTCTTCAAGCAGTACGGCAAGTATTATCTTTACAGCGGTGAAGCGATTACCGACGGGCCGGATGAATCGAAAGCGCTGGAGAATGCGAAGAGCGCATACGAAATCCTCGGCGATCGGCCCGATGTCTGCTTCGTGGGGCTCTGGGCGTACAACCCGCCGCAGATCCTGCGGGCCACGGCGGAAGCGAAGAACGTGAAAGTCGTCGGCTTCGACGAGGATGAAGCAACGCTGAACGCGATCGAACAGGGCCGCTGCGTGGGCACCATCGTGCAGGACCCGTTCAACTTCGGCTACAAGTCGGTCGAGATCCTCGCGGCCGAGGCGCGCGGCGACAAGTCGAAGAGCAACGTCAAACCGATCCCGTACCGGATCGTCTCGCAAAAGGGTGGCCCGACGACGAAGGACGGCGACGCCGAGATCAAGAACCTGAAGGCCGGCGAGTTCCGCGAGCAGCTCAAGCAACTGCTGGAGGGGGCGAAATAGGAAGAGTGCGACATTTTCGGGTAGCCGCGCTCGCCAGAACGCGGGGATCGTCGAATAATCAGCCCGCATTCTGGCGAATGCGGCTACGCAGCCAACGCGGAATTTCAGCTTTGAGGCCGGAATAGTCCATCGGAGTGTCCAGTCTGATGTCCTAAGAAAGTACAAATTGTTGCATTTTTGTTCAATTAACTATTGCGATCTCTTCTTCCTAACTTTACACTAGTACACCCGAGCCGGGTTGCCCTTCCACCAAAGAAGGGCTTTCTCATGTTCACACATTCAGCGGCCGGCCGGGATAGGTCCACTTGAACGGCTTGGCCAGCGTGGCGTTGAAGTAGGCGATGAAGGCCATGATCTTTTCACGCAGGTCGGCCAGCGAGCGAAAGCTGCCTCGGCGAATCACCCGCCGCAC
>JBBQII010000729.1:0-2289 GCA_038324795.1 Gemmatales bacterium | reverse complement strand
ACAGCGACGCCGTCTACGGCTTCGGCGCGGGCATATTCTTCATCGGCTACTTCATATTCGAGGTGCCCAGCAACATGATCCTGGAGCGGGTCGGCGCCAAGGTGTGGATCGCGCGCATCATGATCACATGGGGGCTCATCTCGTCGGCCTTCCTGTACGCGGGGGACATCCACTGGGGCCCCATTGCGACCGCGTTCGGCGCCACCGACGCGGAGTTCAGCTTCTATTTCCTGCGCTTCTGGCTGGGTGTCGCGGAAGCAGGATTCTTCCCGGGCATCATCCTCTACCTGACCTACTGGTTCCCTGGCGCGCGCCGCGCCAAGATGGTGGCCTTGTTCATGACGGCGATCGGGGTATCGAATGTCATCGGCTCGCCGGTTTCCGGCGCCATCATGCAATACATGGACGGCGCCTTTGGCTGGCGCGGCTGGCAGTGGCTGTTCCTGCTCGAAGGCATTCCGTCTGTGATCATCGGCGTCCTCGTGCTCGTGGTGTTGCCTAACGGGCCAAAATCCTCGAAATGGCTGACGCCGGAGGAACAAAATCTGGTCGTGCAGCGCATCGAGGAGGATAACGCCGGCAAGAAGCATCTCGCCGGCGGGCACAGCTTCGTCGATGCCTTCAAGGACGGCCGCGTCTGGGCGCTGTGCGCCGTCTATTTCTGCGGCGCCGTCACCTTCTATGCGGTCAGCTTCTGGATGCCGACCATCGTCCAGGAACTGGGCATCGACAAGAAGGATTACCTCAAGGTCGGGTTGCTGACCATGATTCCATGGACCGCCAGCATCATCTCGATGGTCTACTGGGGCGCCCACTCGGACCGCACCAAGGAACGCCGCTGGCATTCGGCCTCGGGCTTCCTGGTCAAAATGGTCGGCCTGCTGTTGCTTGCGCTGATTCCGCACTGGCCGATCATGTCCATGGTCGCGCTGACCCTGATCACCATCGGATGGGGTGCCTTTGTAGTGACGTTCTGGTCGCTGCCCACGGCATTTCTTAGCGGCACCGCCGCGGCCGCCGGTATCGCCTTGATCAACTCGGTCGGCAACCTCGGCGGGTATTTCGGTCCCGATATGATCGGCCGCATTCGCACGGCGACCGGCGGCGCCTCGGAAGCGGCGTTCTACACATTGGCGGGGGTCGCGCTGCTGGGCGCCCTGATCATCCTGTTCCTGCCGAGGACTGACCTCAAGGCGGCCGCGCAGACGACAACGTGAACAAGAAAGCCTGACTCAGTCGATCAAAACGGCGCAAGGAGCGCCGTTTTGTTTGGGTCCGCCCTGCAGCGGCGGTCTGTTATGGTTCGAGGGCTCGGTGAGCAGGAAGGCTTGCGCTCCTAACCCATTCAGTATTTCATAGGCATACGCCCCGAAAAATAACCAAGGAGACTTCCATGTCCGTCGCACGCCGCCTGGCATCCGGTTTTGTCCTCGCACTGTTCGCGGTTTCCGTATGGGCAGCAGAACTGCCACGCGCAAAGCCGGAAGCGGTCGGCCTTTCCGCAAGCCGCCTGGAGCATATCAACAAAGTGCTGCGCGCCAAAGTCGATGGCGGCGAAATTCCCGGCTACGTCGCGCTGGTCGCGCGGCACGGCAAGGTCGCGTACTACGAAGCCTACGGCATGCAGGACCCGACCAGCAAAAAGCCGATGACGAAGGATGCCATTTTTCGCATCTACTCGATGACCAAGCCGCTGACCAGCGTCGCGGCAATGATCCTGATCGAAGAAGGCAAGATGAAACTCTCCGATCCGGTGTCCATGTACCTGCCGGAGTTGGCGAACCTGAAAGTCGTCACCAACGCGGACACCGCGAAAACGCCCGCTGACCTGCAAACCAAACCCGCGAAGAATCCGATCCGCGTGCTGGATCTGCTGCTGCATACCTCCGGATTGACCTCCGGATTTGTCAAGGGCTTTCCCGGCAGCGGCGCCATCGAGCAAGCGTATATCGACGCCGGCGAAAGCAACCTCGACATCAGCAACGCGGAAATGGTCACGCTGCTGAGCAAGCTGCCGCTGAAATACGAGCCGGGCACAACCTGGTGGTATAGCCGTTCGACCGACGTGCTCGGGCGGGTCATCGAAGTCGTTTCGGGCATGACGCTCGGCGAATTCATCGACAAGCGCATTGCCAAGCCGCTGGGCATGGGGGATACCGCCTTCAGCGTGGCCCCAAACAAAGCCTCACGCTTGGCCGAACCGTTTCCCGCCGACAAGGAAGGCCTGGTCCTGACGTACACCGAACCCACCAAGCCAGTGAAATTCGAAGCCGGTGGGCAGGGCCTCAC
>JBBQII010000728.1:0-2304 GCA_038324795.1 Gemmatales bacterium | reverse complement strand
AGCCCCACGAACAAGACTCGTGGATCCAACGGCCGGCAGGTGTACATGGAAAAACGCGAGAAGTTGATGGCCGGCACCACTCACCTTCTGGAAATCGATCTGCTGCGTGCCGGGCAGTCCGTGCTCGTGGGTCGGAGGCGGCTCTCCGCATATGAAGCGCTGCTCAGTCGCGGCGACGACCGCAGACGACTCCGCTGTTGGCCGATCCCTCTTCGCGAACGTTTGCCAGTGATCGGTGTCCCTCTCAAGGGCCGCGACCCGGATGTGCCGCTCGATCTGGGCGAAGTGCTGCGGGCCGCTTACGAAAGCGGCGCGTACGAACGGGTCATCGACTACGCGAGTCCGAGCGATCCTCCGCTGACGCCCGCGGACGCAAAATGGGCGGGCAAGCTGCTTCAGGCGGGCAAGTTGCGGTAGTCATTCCCCCGCCTTGCGTTTGCCTTCGATACGACTATCCTGCCACAGTAGCATCCTCTGGCCGTGAACACGGAATCTCTATGAACTCGACCATTCACCATCCGGAAGAAACCAAGTCCAACACCGAACGCACGGTGGCGCTCCACTACGAACCGCGCAGTCTGCGGACGTACACGCCCAGTCAGGCGGTGCTGGCGCACAGCGCGGGCATCTACCACTGGACGCCGGAGGGCAAGCGGCTGTACGACTTTTCGTCGGGCGTGCTGGTGGCCAATCTCGGCCATAATCCGATCTCATGGATGCAGCGGTTTTCGCGCTACATGAAGTGGAGCGCGGACGAAGACACCGCCGAAGCGTTCCCCGGCGACGTCAACGACATCCCGACCGGCTATTTCGCCGCCCTGCCGATGACCGCGTACAACGGCGTGACGCCGATCGAGGGGCTGGCAAGCCGGCGCCTGATCGAGGTGCTGCAGAAAACTCCCTACGGCCAGCGACTTCAACAGGTGATGTGGGCTGCGTCGGGGTCGGAAGCGATTCAGAAAGCGATCTGGACCGGTTGGGCCAGCGACCGCAATCGGCCGATGATCATTGCCACTCGCTTCGGCTTCCACGGCAAGAAAGGGATGGCTGGGGCCATCACCGGTTGCGAGACCGACCATGAGCGCGATGCGCGCGTACGCTTCATCAGCTTCCCCATGAAGGAATACGACGACGTTTCCCGCCGTGAGGTGCCCTTCGACCCCCTGCCCTACCGCAAGGAACTCGACGCCTTGTATGCGGAACTCGGCAACAAGATCGGCGTGCTGATCACCGAGCCGTATCTCGGCGGCGGCGGTTCGTACCACCCGCCGAAGGAATACCTGCAACTGCTGCAAGCGTTCTGCCGGCAGCACGACATTGTCTTCATTCTCGACGAAGTGCAGGCCAACTTCGGCCGCACCGGCGACCTGTTCGCCTTCGAGACTTACCAGGTTGAGCCGGACATTGTCGTCCTCGGCAAGGGGCTGGGAAACGGGGTCCCCGTGGCGGCCGCTGTCGGTCGGCGGGACCTGTTCAATCATCTCGATTATGGTGAAGGTTCGGATACATGGAGCGCCAACCCGCTCTGCTGCGCGTCGGTCCTGGCAACTCTCGACGAGTTTGCCGCGAGTGATGTGCTGGGCGAAGCGAGAAAATCGTCCGCGCTGATTGAAGCGGGCTTGCGGAAACTGCAGGAGTTTCCGTTCGTCGCGAAAGTACGAGGCGAGAACGGCGGCATGGTGTGGGGCGTCGAGATGCGCGACCATGCCGGCAAGACCGCTGCTCAGTGGGCCAATGCCCTCGTGCTCGAAGCCTATCGCGGCGAGGGCAGTGTCGGCATCCACCTGCTGGGGCCTCTCGCGAAGAAAGTCATCCGCTTCTCGCCGCCACTGACGATCACGCTGGAAGAAGCAACCGCCGCCATCGACCTGCTGCGCCGCTGCGTCTCGCGACTCGCGGAAACGAGTTCCCCTGCCCCGATCCTGGCGGGAACGGTCTGAAGCAACCGGACAAGAATTACCACAGATGGCACTGATAACACGGATGACACTGATTAAGGCAAAAAGGAACCATGCCATTCGATGGTTTTCTATCCGTGCAATCAGTGACATCCGTGTCATCAGTGGTTGAATTCTTCGTATTGTTCACAGATGTTGGGGGGCAACAGTACCGATGTCGTTCATCGATCAACTCGCGCGAACGCTGGGGTTCGAGTACGCCTTTGATTTCCGCGCGCTGATGTCTGTCTTGATCGTCACCACTGTCTGCGGGATGGTCGGCGCACTGGTGGTCGGCAAGCGCATGGCCTTCTTCAGCGATGCCATGGCCCATTGCGCGTTCGCAGGCGTTGCCCTGGGAATTCTG
>JBBQII010000727.1:0-2305 GCA_038324795.1 Gemmatales bacterium | reverse complement strand
GACCGGGCCGCTCTGGCCGATGCGGAAGCGGGCGCTGCCGTAAGGCGTGCCTTTCGCTTCCACGGTCTGCCAGTTGCCTTCGCCGGTGCGCGATTCCAACTGGAAACGCGACCAGTCGGGATTGGCTTCCTGAATGTCCCACGAAACCTGGGCTTCATCGCCGATGCGTTCGAACGTCTTGATCGTGATCATGGGCGACTTGGTGTCGATCAGCACCTTCATGGGTGGCGTGGGTGCCTTGGTCGGGTCGGCCGGGTCGCGCTTGCCCTGCTTGTCGACGATGACCATGTGGAACCAGTAGATGCCGTCGTTCGGGGCACTGAACATGAACATCGTGTCGCGATCGGGCGAACCGGTGGCGTACTGCTCGTAGGATTCGCCCTGATTGCGCGAAACCATCAGCAGCATCTCGCGGATGCCGGCCTTCTTGGCCGGGTCATAGCGGATGGGGATTTCCATCTTGGCCTGGTTGAACGGATAGACGTCCGTTGGTGCCTGCGCGGGCGCACAGATCATCGTCAGCATGGTGAGTGTGCCAAGGCCCATTTGCTCATCTCCCTGGTCGTTCAGGCTTGCCCCGTTTACCGGGACCCGCGTTTTCTCTCCGAAGAGAGAACGGTTCTTTCGGATGTATCGGTTGTGCGGGAATCCGCACTTGAGAAGTTCAGTGGAACGAGAAGGAATTATCGATGAACGATGGAACGATCCCCGACGCTCGGAAGCCATCGCGTCGGGGGCTTGGTTTTCATTCCGAACTCCGAGTTCCGCGTTCCGCATTTCATACACTTTCTCCAACAAGCCACCCCCTCAACTTCCAATTCGAAGGATCACTCTCCCATGGGTTTCAAGCAGACACCGGTTCACCGGAACGGCAAAGGGTCGTTTCATCAGATCGGCCTGGTTCGCGGGCAGTTCGGCAATGTCAACTTCGCCGAATGGGTGAAGTTCCTGCAGACGTCCGGGTTCGATGGCTGGGAAGAAGCAAGCTGGGAACTCGACCTCCGCAAGTGTGACACCGACACTGGCGCGGCCGCGTATGCGCAGGAGCGCGTCGCGATCGCCAAGGCGCATGGCCTCGAGATCTTCACCGTGGCCACGCACCTGCAGGGGCAGGCCCTGGGCGATGAGCCGAGCGCCAAGACGCTGCAGTTCTGCGGCGGCGAAGCGGTGAAGGCCTATGCCGACTGGCGGGCCAAAGGGAACAACCCGCCGCGGACCGACCCGTACTTCGTGCCCGAACATGTCGGCAAGCTGATCCACCTGCAGGCGGAGAAGGACCTGCTGGCCAGCGTGCGCCTGGCGGGGCACCTGAGCAAGCTGCAGGGCCGCAAGGTGGCACTGCCGGGCTTCGTCGGGTCACCGGCATCGTGCTGGAGCCACTGGTTCCTGTTTCCGCCGCTGCCGACCGAGATCGGCGGGCACCAGATTCCGGACGTTCGCGAAGTCAGCCTGGAACTGCTGGTAGAGCGCTTCAAGCCCGTGTTCGACCTGTGCAAGCAGTACGGCGTGACGTACGACCTCGAGTGCCATCCGAGCGAACGGGCCATGGGCGATCTCGAAAGCGCGGGCGACTACATCAACTTCCTGTGCAAGAAGGGCTATGAAGGGGTCGTCGGTTTCAACCTCGATGGCTCGCACATGGAGTGGCAGAACGTCAGTGTGATCGACTTCATCCGCGAGTTTAAGGAATTCATCCACTGCGCCCATGTGAAGGGCGTCTGGGTCGCGAAGGAGCATGTGCGCGCGGGTCGCCTTGGCGGGCACCGGCCGATGGGCCACTGGACCAACGGCTGGAACTTCGTGACGGCCGGCACGCAGCGCGACGCCAACAGCCTCGAAGAGATCTTCATTGAATTGAACCGTGTCGGTTTCGACGGCGCGGTGAGCATCGAATGGGAAGACAACGATGCCGAGCAGCATGCCGGCGCGAAGAGCGCCCTCGCCAACTGCCGCAAGGCGGACGTGCCGCCCAGCGGCATGCGGCACGACGAGATGCTGAAGGCGTAATGCGCTTGCCGTTTAGCGGGCGACCCGTCGGGTCGCCCGTCAGCGATTGTCCTCCAAGAATATCCTTTTCAGCACTTTCGATACGTTGTCCCCCCGTGGCGGCATAAGCAGCATGATTCGACTGCCGGCCCCGCCGATGCTGATGTCGCTCTGCTCCTTGCGAAACCAACCGGCTCTCGCATCGCGGATGCCGGCGGCCGCCGTGTCCGACTTCATTTCCAGCCAGATGGTCAGCGTCGGCATGTTGTCAACGCGCACGCCGAGGATCACCGTCTGAAGGTCCGTGAGAGAGTCGCTC
>JBBQII010000726.1:0-2306 GCA_038324795.1 Gemmatales bacterium | reverse complement strand
GAACAGTTCGATCGGTGCGCCGAACTTGCCGCCGAGGATGTCCTGCAGTTTCCGTTCGCGGTCCGAGGCGACGACGGTCCTCTCCCCCAGGATCGATTCGATCTCCGGGATCGGCACCCGTTCGAGGTTGCTTTCATCGACGGGGGCGTTCAAGCTGAAGCCTTCGCGCCATGGCTTGAACTCGCGCTTCTTGTCCGCCGGGTCGGAACGTACGTCGTAGTTGCCGGCCGAGCGCAGGCGGTCCGGCCCGAGTCGCAGGATGGCTTCGTTGAGAGGGCGGATGACCTCCGCCTCTTTGTCCGACAGGTCGGGGCCCGACAGGAAATAGAACTTCGAACGATCACTGGCGTCGATCGGCCACTTGATGAACACGTTCTGCCCGCTGATGAAGTTGTACGTCGCATCTTCCATCTCACCAGTCAGATAGCGTACGGTGAGGTTCGACAGTACCAGGAAGAACGATGACCCGGCATAGTCATTGTTGAAGCGCACCTTGGCCTTCGCGCCGCTGCCGATCTCGAAGCGCCCGTCGAGCGGCGTTGTGAACAGCAGTACCTTGCCTGTCGCACCGATCTGGCGTTCGAGCACCGCGGGCCGGCGTTTGTCGGCGTCGGCATCGTCCGCGTAGGACACGACGACTGACGGCTTGTCGCGTGGCTCCACTTCCCAGTAGCCCCAGACCTGCGGCCGATTGGCGATGAAGTCGATGCGAGGGTTCTTCGTCCATTCGCGGAAGTCGTTGAGCAGCGGGTGGGCTTTCAGTGCGTCCCAGGTCCACGACACGCCGGGCCGGGTGCGGTCGAGATCGACCCATTTCTTCACCGTGCCCGGCAGCAGCTTGTTGTCGTATCCCGCCGGCGGGCGTGTCGATTCGTTCTGCAGCAACTCCTCACCGCCCGGCGCGACGACGAGCTTGCCGCCGCCCTCGACGTACGCGGTTGCCTTATCCCATACGTCGCCCGTGGGGCCGATCAGCCCGGTGAATACGATCGCTTCAAACTGACCCAACTGGGCCGGCTTCAGTTCGAGAAAGTCGCGGGCCGACTTGATCTCGCACTCGTACCAGCCGGTTGACTCGAGCGCAATCCGCCACAGAGCCGTTGTGTCGATCATCCGGCCGACCATCCCCAGGCTGCCGGCGATACTCCCGAGAACCGGGTTGGCGTCGGCCACCAGCAGCACGCGCCGCGGCTCGCGGATGCGGAATGTCAGGTAGCGGATGTCGTCGGTCGGCAACGCATCAGCGGTCTTCAATGCGATCTCACATTGGTGCAGTCCCGGCGGCAGTCCTTCGAGGCGGAAAGTCACTTCCTTCGGAGTGCCCGGTTCGACACGCACCGCCTGCGACAACGCCGGCGTGCCTTTGCCGTCAACGAACACTTCGATGGTGTTCTCCTGCACGGTCCCGGTCGCTTCCAGCCAGGCGGAGAACTCGACCGGCTTGTTGGCCGGCACCAGTTGCGGCTTCATGTCGATTGAGGTGATCGCCAGGTTCAGCGGCTTGTCAACACCGACATCGAGAAACGTGGCGATGAAGGGGGCCTTCGCTTCGGCTTCCTTTAGCAGTTCCTTACGCATGTCGGTCAGGAAACTGCTTTGTTCGGCTTCCCATGAAGGGGCCGTGCGGTCGGAGAAGATCGCCAGCAACCGGGGCATGTTCTCCTGGCCGGGAACAGTCTCTTCGCCCACCTTCGCGAACAGCTGGTACGCCAGCGGCAACACTTGTGTCAACGGTCGGCTGGCGGCACGCGGCCGGCGGATGTCGCGGATCTTCTTGCGCGCTTCCTGCAGCGTCAGCGCCCAGATCGCTTCGCGATCGGACGAGTCGATGACGGCCACTTTGCTCGCGGGCGGCAGTTCATCGATCAGTTCCAGGGCGCGGAAACGGGCTTCATCAAGGGCTGTCCACGGCCGTTCCCGATCGGACGAGGAGGTCTCTTCCAGCATCTCCGGGCCGCGCTTGCGGCCGGGCGGCAGCGCGCCGCGGTCGACGCTCAACACGTAGCCCATGCTGGGGCTGGTGTCGATGATGATGACGCAGGCGACTGGTTGTTCGCCCTTGATGTTGAAGTAATCGCTGCCCCAGCGCGGCTGAAACAGCACCCAGGCGATCAGCGCAATGAGAGCCATGCGCAACAACAACAGCAGCAGGTGGCGCAGCCGCATCTTGCGCTGGTTGATGCGGCGTTTCATCTTCAGAAAGCGGAAGGCCGGGAACGGCAGCTTCTTCGGTTCCTGCCGCATGATCAAGTGCAGCAGGATCGGCACGCCGATCAGTAATCCGCCTGTGATGAACAGGATGTGCA
>JBBQII010000725.1:0-2312 GCA_038324795.1 Gemmatales bacterium | reverse complement strand
TTAATGACGACGGCGAGGCGGATTTCTACGAAGCGTTCAACAACGAAGTCCATACCACGACCGGCTTTCACGAGTTCGCGTTCGACCTGCAGACCGACCCGGAAGGGAACTTCTACTTCGCGAAGGGCGGCCCTGTACGCGGCGGTGGTCGCGGCTTCGAGTACATCGCCAACCACTCGGGCTGCATTCTCAAAGTCGACAAGTACGGCGAGAAGATGGAGATGTACGCGAGTGGCCTGCGTGCCCCTAACGGCATCGGCGTCGGCCCGAACGGCGAAGTGACCAGCGGCGACAACGAAGGAACCTGGACGCCTGCCTGCCGGCTCAGCCTCGCCCGACCCAACGGTTTCCTCGGCTGCAAAGATACCTTCCACGGTGAAACCAAGCCCGATATGTACGATGCCCCCATCTGCTTTCTACCCAAGAACGTCGATAACTCCAACGGCGGTCAGGCCTGGGTCACCAGCGACAAGTGGGGCCCCTTCAAGGGCGACCTGCTGCATACTTCCTACGGCACCTGCTCGCTGTACAAGGTTCTGCTCGAAAAGGACGGCGACACGCTCCAGGGTGGCGTCGTCAAGATTCCGGTGAGCTTCGCGTCGGGCACCATGCGGCCGCGTTTCAGCCCGTTCGATGGCCAGCTTTACATCGCGGGATTGAAGGGTTGGCAGACCAGTGCCGCCCGCGACGGGGCCTTACAGCGCGTCCGCTACACCGGCAAACCCGCCAACCTGCCCACGGCGATGAAGGTCGTGAAAGATGGCATCACCATCACCTTCACCGAACCGCTCGACCCCAAGTCGATCGATGCGGAGAACTTTGCCGCCAAGCAGTGGAACTACCTCTGGTGCAGCGAGTACGGCTCGGCCAACTACAGCGCCAAGGATCCCGATTTCTTCAAGAAGCTGGTCGAATACAACAAGCTCCGCGAAGATGCGGGCAAGAACAAAGCCGCCATTACGGAACTCGCCAAGGAGTTCAAACAGGGCACCGATACCGTTAAGATCGACATGGCAACTCTGCTGGCCGACGGCAAGACAGTACACCTGAAAATTGCCGACCTGCACCCGGTTATGCAGATGAACATCAAGTACCAGGTCAAAGCGGCGGATGGCTCGGCGCTGAAAGCTGAAATCTACAACACCATCAACCGCGTCCCGCAATGATCGATGCAGCCGTTAGCGAGCATCCCGTGGCGATGCCCGCTAACGGCCTGATTGCACAATTCAAAGGAATCACATTTGCTCATGCGTTTCATTTCTCTGCTGCTGCCGATCGCATTGATCGGCAGTGCCATCACTCTCGCGATCGTCGGCGAAGCCGTGCCCACGCGCACCGTCCTGGCCGCGGATGATGACGACGATGACGACAAGGGCCCCCAGGGGATACCGACTACTTTCACCACGGCCGACCCCGCATGGAAGGGCGGGCCCGATCTGCGCGTGTCGCGGTTCGTGGCCCTGTACGTCCCGGCCGGTCAGCCGCCCACGCCGTTTCTTCCCGCGGGGCCGTTCACTGCCGTGTTCGACGGCAAGCTCATGCTCGACTTGGGCGGCGAGCACACCTTCGCCGCCGAGGGGCGCGGTAACGTCGTCGTGACCATTAATGGCGAAAATGTCCTTGAGGCAACCGGCGACGACTTCCGTAGTGCCAAGGGAAAAGCCATCAGGCTGAAGAAAGAAAACACCTTGCGGGTGAAGTACAGTTCTCCCGCGACGGGCGATGCCCACCTGCGCCTATTCTGGGAATCGCCCGACATGCGCCGCGAGTCGCTGCACTGGAAGAACCTGCGGCATCTGCCCGAAAACAAGGCGCTCGAAGCCTCCACGACAGTGCGGCAGGGTCGCGAGTTGCTGGCGACGCAGCGCTGCCTCAAGTGCCATGCGGCCGATGCCGAGACCTGGGTCAAGCACGGCGGCATGCCCGAACTGGCCATCGACAGCCCTTCACTCGATGCGCTCGGCAGTCGGCTGAGGCCTGAGTGGCTGGCCCGCTGGATTTACGATCCCGCCGCCCTGCGGCCCACGGCCACCATGCCCCGGTTGTTTGCCGACGGCGACAAACCCGACCAGAACGCAATCGACATTGCCGGCTATCTCGCTTCGCTCGGCAATCCACCTAAAGAGGAGGACAAAGCTGACGATGAAGAGATAGCGGGTACGCGCCTGTTCGCGCAGCTGGGCTGTATCGGCTGCCATCTCCCGCCGGGCCAGGACAACTTCGAGGATGAACGCAAACGCATCCCGCTGCGCGACATGGGGGCAAAGTATTACCCGGCCGCGTTGCGGGCGTTCCTGATGGCGCCGGAGAAG
>JBBQII010000724.1:0-2333 GCA_038324795.1 Gemmatales bacterium | reverse complement strand
GGCCAGAACTTGATGTAAGTCTTGTTGATCATGAAGTCGGCCGCGCCGCCCTTCTCCGCGCCCATCGGGGCAACCGTGAAATTGTCACGCGAAACGAGCATCATGAAGCCGAGATCACCTTCAAAGATCGGGGCCGGGCCGGTCATGCCGTCGCCGGCCACGGTAGCCGCGAAGACGCCGTTGCGTGCAGCATTGGCGAACGCACAGCCTTTCCAGTAGCTGAGTTCGCCTGAGCGTGTCTGCCGCAGGGCAGTGTTGCAGACGCCGGCAATGCCAACGGTATGCGTCAGTCGCGGGACGTCGAGCTTCATCAGCTTTCCGGCCGCGAGTGCGGACGAGAGTGCCCCGTAGGTAACATGGTCAACCCCCTGCTTGCGCAGGCTGCAGGCGTCGCACAGCCGGCACTGGATCTCGTAGGCAAGCACCGCGGCGGTGATCATCTCTTTGCCGGAGCACTGATACGCTTCGCCGACAGCCAACACCGGGGCGAGGTTGTCGCTCGGGTGGGCCGGTTCCAGCGACAGATAGGTATCATTGAAATCGAGGTAGCGGATCAAGAGGCCGTTGACGAACGTCGCCCATTCGGGGCTCGACTTGCCGCCGCCCAGCACGGTGGCCCCGGGATGGCCGTGCACGCGCGAGGCCCCCTTCTTCGCGATGGCGTACGCTTCCGACGGCATTGCGCCCACGGCGGTGGCGAACGAATCGATCAGTCGGCGTTTGGTCTCGTGGATCGCGGCCGGGGAAAGGTCCTCGAAGCGAAGCCCGGCGGCGTACTCGGCGAAGCGGTTGGCAAGCGGTTGCAACATGATCTGGAGTTCCTCACGAATGTTTGCGTGCATGGTGGACCATTGTCCGCACCAGATGCCGAATCGTCCATGGCAGCGTGATTCCGGCGACCGGCTTGCCGCGGTGCGGGGCATCAGACACCCGCGGCCACGCCCTCGACCTTCGGTTTACGCGGGTTCCAGAACAGGGCGATCGCCACGACGGCAAAGACTGGCGTAACCGCAGTCAACCCAAGGGCCAGTGCGTACGATTCGCCCGATGTCTTGATCATGTTGCCCTGGGCAACCACTAACGTCCCCATGGCGATCGAGTTGATCAGCCCCAGCGTCCCCGTCACTTTTCCCTGATGCCGGGCCGAGATTTCCTGGCTGAAGGCGAAGTATGTCGAGAACGATCCGAGCGTGCCGAAGGCGATCAGCAGCAGCACGACGATCAGTAGCGGCCCCTTCGGCAATACAATCGCCAGCAGCAGCAACAACGTCAGTGCGACGCAGATGACGAGCGACACCATCCGCCCCGAGTACAGCGATCGGCCGTGGCGGACCAGCCACAAGGTGATCAGACCCGAGCCGATCGCCCCGGCATCGGCAGCGAGGTAGAACGCGCTGGAGATGTACTGCACCGAGGAGACGTCGTACCCTTTTTCCCTGTCGAGAAACTGCGGCAGCCACTCGCCGCAGGTGCGCCACGGGGCGTTGACGCCAATGATGACGACGATCATCACGTAGAAGCGACGGTCTCTCCACAAGTCCCAGTAGGAGTCGCGGTTCTCCGCCGTCTGCACAGGCAGCGGAGCGGGCGCGATGCGCTCGGGCTTCACCAGCCACAGCCAGGCAGCAACCCAAACGAGGCCGATCACGCCGATGACACGAAAGGGAATCTGCCACCAGAGTGGATTGTCCGCGCCGGCGAAGTTGTAGCAGGCGACCACAACCAGGGGAATCAGGATGGCCCCAAGCGCCGTCCCACTCTGAAACATTCCGTTGCCCAGCGAGCGTTCTTCCGGCTTAAGGACGCGCTTGACCGTCATGATGCCGCAGGGCCAGTTGCCCGCTTCGAAGATGCCAAGCAGCAAGCGGCAGATCAGCAACTGCCAGAAGAAGCTGACATAGCCGGTGGCGAAGCCGACCGCCGACCAGGCAAGCACCAGCCCTGCATAGATCCAACGCAGGTTGCCTTTGTCGACGAGGTAGCCGAACGTGAGCGCTCCGATGCCGAAGCCGATGTTGAAGACGCCGCCCAAATAACTGTATTGCTGGGCATCGAGACTGAAGGCGGAGCGGATCTGCTTGGCCGTCTGCGACAGTGCCTGGCGGTCCATGTAGTTGAGTGTGGTCGCCAGCAGCAGCAGGACGCAGATGCCCCACTTCCATGACGACGAACCGGTCGCGCCCGTGGTCGATGGAGAGGTGTCGCCGGCAGAAGGGCCCATGCGGGAATTTCCATGGAGAGATTGAATCGGACCAGTCTACCGCTTGCACCGCGGATTGCCAGCGTGTACTCTCTTTTTCAATTGGCAGACTCCCGCGCATTCTCGAAAGAGG
>JBBQII010000723.1:0-2334 GCA_038324795.1 Gemmatales bacterium | reverse complement strand
AAGTGTCGCGGCCACATTGCCATTGTCGTCCGACAGGTCGATGAACGTCTTGCCGGGCAGCTTGCCCTGGATGCGGATCACTTCATCGTCGGACGTGATCTCGCTGAGCGGTGTACGACGCAGGAACGATAACGGTACGGCGATCCCCGCATCCCTTGTTGAGATATTCAGGCCGGCGGCATTCGAGATGCGCACTTCGCGTTCGGGATTCTCGTGCGGAATCAACAGGAACCGCGGCGTGGCCGTGGTGTCGAAGCCGTTCTCCTTTGCGCCGAAGAGTACCTGCTGGAACTCGACTTTGCCGATGCGTGCACCAATGGCCGCGGTGACGACGACTCCCCGGAACTTTTCGTCCTCGGTCCCGTCGGCCTGACCGGCGGCGGCGGCATCGTCTTCGCCGGCGGCACTGCTGTTAAAGCGCCCGGCCGATGCCCCTTTATTCAACAGGTAGTTCCGCACACTGGCGGCGCGCTTCACCGACAGCTGCTCGTTGTAGCTGGCGTTGCCGGATCGACTGGCGAGGCCGCGCAAACCAAACGTAACGAACAAATTGGGAATCAACGGAACGATGTTCTGATCGAGCCACAGCTGATGAGCGGGCTTCAACGCTTCGCCTTCGATATCGAAGTTGTAGAGCAGACCGCGACTGCGAACACGTGTTCGACCGTTGTTCGTGCGCGGGAGATCTTGTGTTTTTCCAGGCCCCGTTTGCTTGGCCATGGCGGACTCCGGATCAGGTCGACAGGAATGGTGGTTTAGCCTCTGACAGGCTATCCGATTCAACGGGGAGGCGCGGACAGGATTCTCGAAGTGTTTACTCAAATGCGACAAACCCGCGCTTTCTCGAATCCCTTCGAGGAAGCACGGGTTCGTGCATGGCCGGCAACCCGGGCGGCTCGGACTTGGCCATCAGGCAAACCGAAATGTTAGATGTCGTCGCGCTTGGCATCGGCCAGTGTGCGAATCCGTTCGCCGAGAAGGGCGACGTCGAACGGCTTCTTGAAGACTTCGCTGAACCCGAACTCGGTGAGCTTTTCGGGAGCGGCTTCGTCTTCCGACGCCAGGCCGATGATCAGCGTGACTTCGTAAGCGGGGTTCTTGCGGAGGTTCGACGTGATCTGGATCGCTTCGCTGCGCCCCAGAGCCAGGTCGATGACGATCGTATCCGGGTGGAAGCTTTCGGCCATGATGCCGGCTTCGAACCCGCTCTGCGCGATTTCGTACTTGTAATCGTCGTTCTCGGGCAGCATCTCCTTGACCCGGTCGATGAAGAGCTTCTCGGCCCCGATGATCAGGACC
This sequence comes from Gemmatales bacterium, assembly GCA_038324795.1. Classification (GTDB taxonomy): domain Bacteria; phylum Planctomycetota; class Planctomycetia; order Gemmatales; family Gemmataceae; genus JAIOQJ01. Next base: position 1,035 of record JBBQII010000723.1, on the reverse strand, counting down.
TTGTGCCACTCTTCTTCTTCCAGTTCACCGAGCGGCATGCCGTGTTCCTTCAGGAACCGGATGAGTTGCTCGCGGGGGATGCGGCGGTCCTGGCTACCGGGAATCCGGTAACCACGAAGCCGACCCGAATCAAACCACTTTGACACCGTCCGGGGCGCGACTTTACAGATCTTTGCGACCTGGCCGGTGGTGAAAACCTTTTTCATGGCAGGCACTCCAGTTTTTTTCTAAGGGCCCCTTCCGACCCAGCCTCCGCCGGCCAACGGGTGGCGACGAGCGACTTGGGATTGACCTCTCGATCTCGTTTTGAGAAAGAGGATCTGTATCCCTTGCTGCCGTTCGCCGTCCACGACCGCGGGCTGCCCAGGCGGGGGCATCGCTGATCACGACGCGTAATCCCGACGACGTTCCGGGGGGAAGCCGCCATCAGGGGGTTGCCATCGCGCCGTGTGATCTATCGTTCCGACAACTTCTTCATCGGTTCACAGAGTCGCACAAGATAAGTCAAAGAAGACAACTTGGCAGTCTCTGCGGATTAACGATCTCTGCACGACGGCGCTGGCTGACGGTTCTGCGCCGGAAGAGTCGGCCTTGACCCCTCATCGGCCCATCGCCCCAACCTCCTCTATTGTCGCCCGACGATCCGTTGGTCCTTCACGGAGATTCGTTCGATGTGACAGACACCGTGCGAATCATCCGCCCGGCACTACGGTCGCGCAAACCTTGCCGGTTGTCGCATCCGACCGCATTGTAAGTGCGATGACAAGCCGCTCCGCGCGATTCGCGTCCAAACAGTTTCAACAGGAAAACTGGGCGATCCAGGCAACTTCGCCATCTGCGTCAACCGGGGAAGATAGATGAAATCGATCATCGAGCCGTTCCGGATCAAGATGGTTGAACCGATCCGCATGACTACTCCCGAGGAGCGGGACACCATCCTGCGCACCGCGCACTTCAACCCGTTTCTCATTCCCGCGCGCGATGTGCTGATTGACTTGCTGACCGACAGCGGCACCTCGGCCATGAGTGCCGAAC
>JBBQII010000722.1:0-2345 GCA_038324795.1 Gemmatales bacterium | reverse complement strand
GAATCGAGCTTCCAGGGCAGCACCAAGTCCGAAAAGGACGCGGCCAAGGCTCATGCCGAAGTGTACGAAAAGGCCCTCAGCCTGGTCGTTTCGAAGAACAAAGAAGTCTTCTCGCTGACCAACGACACCGATGGCAAGCCGATGAACGCCAAGTTGGCCGAGTCCTACGGGGCAGCCGGCACCGGCGCCAGTGCGGTTGGCCGTGGTTGCCTCCTCGCTCGCAAGCTGGTTGAGACGGGCGCTTCCTGCGTCGTCGTCAGCAGCGGCTTCGGCTGGGATATGCACGGCAACATCAAGGCCGGCTTCGAACGCCAGCTGCCCGCGATGGACAAGGCGATCGGCGGCCTGATGGCCGACCTCGTCGACCGCGGCATGAACAAGGACGTCGTGGTCACCCTGCTGACCGAATTCGACCGCACGCCGCGCATCAACGCGGGCGCCGGCCGTGACCACTGGCCGCGCACCAACTCGGTGCTCGTCGGTGGCGGCAACATCAAGGGTGGCCAGGTCTACGGCTCGACCAACGACGCCGGCGACGCCATCAAGGACAACCCGGTGAACATGAACGACCTGTTCGCCACCTACTTCCAGGCGTTGGGCATCAAGCCCGACACCCAGGTCCGCGACAACCTCGGCCGTCCCGGCCCGATCTCCGGCGACAAGGCCAAGGCCATCGCCGAACTGGTGGGCTGAGTGCGGGTTGAGTAAACGGTGAATCAGACGAGGGGAGGCCAAACGGCCTCCCCTTTTTTTGTCGAGCAATGCCTGTTGAAATGGCGACATGCAGGGGAGCGATTGCCTGAACGTTCCCCTGCCAGTCGCGGCTTCACGTGATGGGTGCAATAGCTGCATCAAACTCGGCCGCGCGAGTGAGATACCGCTCTCGGCTGAAGTGGACAGGCTACACCGGCTGCTTCGCTTCGCTGCCTTCAAACACGGCGAGTTCCTCATGCAACCTTGCAATCAACTTTCGGTCGCCGGCCTTGGTAAAGCCATCGCTTCCGAACGGGTGATCCCTCTGAAGCGGACAAGGCGCTCTTCAAGCAAACGAAGTTCTTCCTGAGCGCAGTCGTACTCAATTCGATTGTTGATCACAGTCGCACCTCCACAAGTCTCTTGCGGCGTCGGTCAAATGTGCGGGTGCGGCTGAAGAACTCAACCCACTCACTCCATTCTTCACTGGTATCGGCCGCTAACAGTTCTTCGGGCCTGCGTGTCAGAATCATGTTCTCCAGTTCCAACGCGGCAGCTTGTCCATGATCAATGCGAAAGCGAAAAATCAGCTGGCAGAAGGATAACGGCATCAATCTCATTCGGCGATTCATTGGCGGTTACAAAACTGCCGTCGATGAGCAGTCGCAGCGCTGCAACTTCTTTTGCGAATGGTACCCGACGATGCACTCACATCGTCAGACTTCTACGCCGCCGAGATCCGGTTGCGAATCGAAACAGAACGTCCGCCGCCGATGCTTTATGAAGTCCGATCGGCAGAAAACCGTCGTCAAGAAATTCCGGGAGCGGGGGATCGGCGGTTATCGAGTTGTCTCAGGAACGTAACGTCAGATCATGGTGGGGTGAAGCCGCTTTTGTCCTGCTCGAATTGAAATCACATCTGAGGCGCATTTTCGCAAGGTCGGCCACTGGGAACTGCCTTACTTTAAAAGGCGTTCTTATTCTTCGCGCACCCTATCCTCACCACCTCATCAGTGCCGTGCCCCACGCCAACCCCGCGCCGAAGCCGGACAGGATGGTGAGGTCGCCTTCTTTCAGGCGACCTTCGGCGACGGCTTCGTCGACGACAAGCGGGATCGAACCGGCGGAGGTGTTGCCGTACTTTTCGAGGTTGTTGTAGACCTTCGAACGGGGGATCTTGAGTACGTCGATCGATGCGTTGATGATGCGGATGTTGGCCTGATGCGGGAAGAAGATGTCGATGTCGTCGGTGGTGAGTTTGGTATCGGTCAGTACATCCTGAATGGTGTCACACAGGATGTCGACGGCCCAGCGGAAGACCGCCCGGCCATCCATGAACATGAAATGCTTGCCTTCGTCGATGTGTTCCTTCTTCGGCGGCATGCGGCTGCCACCGGACGGACGGCACAACAGCGGGCCGCCGGCCCCGTCCGAACCCATGCTGTAGCTGAGGATCCCCTGGTCGGGTCGGCCTTTGGTCAGCAGGAATGCCCCGGCCCCGTCGCCGAACAGCGGGTAGGTCTTGATGTCGTCCGGGTTCAGGATGCGCGAGTTGGTGTCCCCGCCAATGATGAGGGCCATGTCGCTGGCACCCGAGGCCACATATGCCGCCCCGGTGACCAGGGCGTACATGAAGCCGGCGCAGGCCGCCT
>JBBQII010000721.1:0-2350 GCA_038324795.1 Gemmatales bacterium | reverse complement strand
ACTTCAGCGATCTCAGCGTAGCCCATGTCCTCGAATTTGTTCAAGATCACCGCAACCTTCTGCCGCTCATTGAGCTTGTCAAGTGCCATGCGAATGCGAGCAGCCAGCTCGGCGTGCTGAAGCGACGACGACGGCGCCGCATCGCGGTTCTGCACCAGTTGCTCGGCGGGGCGGGGGCCCAACGGGCCGGAGTCGCTGACGTTCAACGGTACGGACGGCCGTCGTTTTCGATTGCGCAGTGCGTTCATCGCGAGATTGTTGGCGATGGTGAACAGCCACGTGGAAAACTTCGCCTTGGGCCGGTACCTCTTGCGGGTCCGGTAGACCCGCAGGAAGACTTCCTGGGCCAGATCCTCGGCCTCGTCGACATTTCCGACCAGGTGATGCATGACCCCGACGAGGCGATGCTGAAACACGCCGACCAGCTCGGAGAACGCGGCCGGGTCATCATCGCGGACGCGCAGCATCAGCCGGATATCCGGGTCACGCAGGGCCATTTGGGCGCTGGTCTGACCGATCGGCACGGCAGCCTCGTCTCCCTGCGGGACAACCTCCGACAGACTTAAACCCATGCCAGCGGGGAGGGTTCCGGCCCGGCAGTCCACTTCCAGATTACCGACAGTGCGAACCGGTTGCCACTGTTCAGGTGGGGGCGCTTGCTGCTTCCACCTGCCGGCGAAGCTGGCCGCAGGCGGCGTCGATCTCCGAGCCTTTGCGCTTGCGGATCTTGACGCTCATCCCCGCGTTGCGCAGGATCGTCACGAATTCGGTCTGCGCGGCAGTGCTGGGCCGTTCGTACGGCAGGCCTTCGACATTGTTGAAAGGGATCAGATTAACGAGAGCCTTGCGGCGTTGCAGCAGCTTTGCGAGTTCCTTCGCTTCGCGAGGACTGTCGTTCAAACCGCCGAGCAGGACATACTCGTAGGTCACCTGCCGGCCGGTTTTATCGTAAAACTCATCGGCTGCCGCGAGTATCGCGGGAATGCCGGTCTGGTCGTTGGTCGGCACGATCTTCGAACGCAGTGGATCGTTTGGCGCGTGCAGCGAAACTGCCAGATGGTACTGCTTGCCCAGTTCGGCGAGTCGGCGAATCTTCACCGGCAGCCCGACAGTCGAGATGGTGATGTGCCGGGCACCGATCCCCAGACCGTTCTTGTCCCCGGCAACCTCAAGCGCCTGGATGAGGTTGTCGAGATTGGCGAGCGGTTCGCCCATTCCCATCACCACGATGTGCGACAGTCGCTCGCCCGCGGGTGTCAGGTTGCGCAGGCGGATCAGTTGTTCGAGAATTTCCGCCGCGGTCAGGTTCCGCGCGACGCCGTTGAGCCCGCTCGCGCAGAAGACGCAGCCCATGCCGCAGCCGACCTGCGTGCTGATGCAGGCGGTCCGCCGCGGCGGTTCCTGGATCAGGACGCATTCGATCATGCCGCCATCGTCCAGTCGCAACAACAGCTTGTGGGTGTCATCCTGTGCGGCCTGATGCTTTTCAACGCGGGTCGACAGCGGGACGAACGCTTGCGTCAGTTGTTCGCGCAGGCCGCGCGGCAGGTCGCTCATCGCCTCGAATAATTCGGCCCGGCCTTCGATGATCCACCGGCGGATCTGCTTCGCACGCATGGCGGGCTGGTTCCGCTCGGCCAGCCATAAGCGCAACTCCTCAGGGGATTGTTCGAGCAATCCGGGCAACCGTGAATCGATGATCGGCAATGTCTCCGCCATGAAGTCATTCTACTGAGACAGTCCCGTTCCATAAACTATCACGACTCGTCGTGTGTGTCGGTTTGCCCATTGACCTCGTGAGGAACCTGCGATGAAGGCCATCTCAATCGTCGGCGTGATCCTGGTTGGACTTATCGCGTCGCCATCCGTCGTCCTCGCGCAGACCGCGAAGGAAGTGATCGAAAAGGCGATCGAGGCGCATGGCGGGCTCGACAACCTCAAGAAGTATCCCGCCGCGCAGGCGAAGATGAAGGGGACCATCTCCATCATGAATCTCTCGGTGCCGATCGAAGGCGAGAGCACCTATGCGTTGCCGGACATGGGCAAGAACACCATGACAATGGACCTGCTGGGTCAGAAGATTTCCGTGTCGCAGGTGATCAACAACGGCAAGATCAGGATGGTGGCCAACGGCGCCGACGTTCCGGTCAGCGACTCGCTGAAGGCTGAACTGACGGAAAGCCTGTACCTGCAATCGGTCGGCCAACTCTTTCCGCTGCTGGACGACAAGAAGTTTGAACTGAGCCTGATCAAGAACCCCGAGAAAGTTGACGGCAACGAGGTGGTCGGCGTGCTGGTGAAGTCAAAGGGGCACAAGGAGATCAAGCTGTTCTTCGATGCGAAGACATTC
>JBBQII010000720.1:0-2357 GCA_038324795.1 Gemmatales bacterium | reverse complement strand
TACGCCCCCGCCAGCAACGCGACTGACACCGCGGCGACCCCCAGCACTTCGACCAGCGGCCCGGCCAGCGAGTCGATCATCACCACTTTCATCGAGCGGTCGCAATAGTCTTTGGTCGCCTTGCCGAAGCGGCGTCGTTCGTACGGCTCCATGGTGAACGCTTTGACGACGCGCAGGCCGCGGAAGGTTTCCTGCAGGATCTTGTAGATTTCCGACATGTGCTCGAGCACGCGGCGGGTCGCCTTCTTCATCATCCGGCTGGCCTTCGTCATGATGTACAGGGCGCACGGTACGATCACGAGGAACAGCAGTGTCAATTGCCAACTGATCCAACAGGCAATGATGACGCAGGCAATGGCGCGCAATGGCTCGGCCACGACCCGGCCGTAGAGGATCTTCATGCCGTTGCCGACCACTTCCATATCGTTGGTAAAGCGGGCCATGGTTTCGGCCGAGCCACCTTCCTGGAACTGTCGCATGTCCTGGTGGATGGCGTTGCGGAAGAATCGTCGGCGGATGTCGTACAGCGTGCGGTTCATCACGCTGCCGACAAGGTATTCCTGGCAGAATTCGAAGACGCCCTTCATCGCGATGCCGATGACGACAAACATCATCAGCACGGCCAATGTCTGGAAGCGGTCGTTCGGCAAGTGTCGGATGACGTAGTTTTTCAACTGTTGACAGCGCCATAACCGGGTCGAGGCGCTTTCGAGTTTGCCTTCCACCCGCGCGATGTCGCCGGCCAGCTTGTGTTCGCGATTGTCGCGCGTGCGGCCGTCCTGCCAGGTTTCGGCCTCCTTGAGCTGCATCTTGTTGTAAGTCAGGTCGCGGGAGTGGTAGTCGATCTCTTTTTGGGCACCTTCGATGCGCTGATCGATCCAGTCCTGCATCGAAATGTTGCTGCCCAGCAGTTTGAGAACCGGGTAGACGGCCGTCAGATTCAAGCCCCAGAATGCGGCAGCCAGCAACGCGCAGATCAGCGAGAAGACCAGCCGACGGCGGTACACCCACGAAAATTTGAGTGCGCGTAGAAAATTCTTCATCGCCGCCGTCCCTCCGTGCGCGGCCGATCGCGTGGCACATCCCTGTTCACGCGGCGGTTATAACCCATCGGGCGAACCCGGGCAAGACGGATCGGACGAAGCGCCCTTGCTGAGTTGGCCGTGCGGTCGAAGATAGACCATATGGCGATTGCGCGCGACCTACTCCCTACCTGGCTCGGCATCCCGGCCGACCCCTGGCCGCCCGACCACCACGCATTGCTGGGCTTGCCTGCCGACGTTGATGACCCGGCCGTCATCGAACGGCACGTGCTGGAACGGATGGAGTTGCTGCGGCAACACCAGTTGATGCACCCCGACGAAGCGACCGAAGGGATGAACCTGCTGGCCCGGGCGATGATCGCACTGACGGCTCCGCCGAAACTCGAACCGATCGCGGAACCGGCGGTACTGATTGATGTGCCGGTGCCCGCGCCCGTGGAACGGCAGTTCATCGAAGCCCCGCTGCCGGTCTCGCTGCCGCTGCCGCCCGATGTCGCATCCGACGTCTACCCGATCGAGCCGGAGCCGGCCGACGAATTGCCGATGGCGCTGCCCCGTGATGTTCGCCCGCGGCCTGTACGCGGCGGGCGGCGCCAGTTATACGCGGACATTGTCCGCGTGCGCCGGGCGATGAAGACCTGGGGCCGGCTGGTGGAGTTCTTCGAAGTCCCCGAGCGGACGTTCACGCGCCGCACCGATATCGTCGCCCTGATGAACACCCTGAGCGACCTGTTGCCGGTCCTGCCGACGACGATCGAGTTCGTCGGTGGTCCCGGCCAACCGGGGCACGTGATTGCCGGGCTGGCCCGGCAGCAACCGGTCGTCGAGATGTTCCGCTCGCTGCTGCCGGGGCAATGCGAGGCGTTGGCCCGCGATTGCCGGCTCGCGCATCTGACGTTGCGCAACCGCTACGGCGAGTTGCGCGATGCCCTTCGCCAACAGACAGAAAGAAACTTCTCGCGGAAGTACGTCTACCCGCTGGGCCGTGAGTTGCTGGCCCGGCCCGAGTGGGTACTGCTGGCGATGGGCGTGCTGTCGCTGGGGATCGCGCTGGTGCGCAGTCTGCCGCACTGAACCTGCACGTCGGCTGGGCGGTCCCGTATGATAGCCGTCCGTTGCTGAATCTTTGAAAGGCCGTCGACATGAACATGGATGAACTGGTATCGCTGTGCCGCCGTCGCGGCTTCATCTTCCAGTCGAGCGAGATCTACGGCGGCATCAACGGCTTCTGGGACTACGGTCCGCTCGGCGTCGAACTGAAGCGCAACCTGAAAGATTTTTGGTGGCGGCGGAACGTCCGGGAACGGGACGACA
>JBBQII010000719.1:0-2379 GCA_038324795.1 Gemmatales bacterium | reverse complement strand
ATCGAACTGCTGGCAAAAGCAAAAAGCTCGGGCGATGTGCTGCGCGATCGGGCGCGCGAATTGGAGAAGCAGGCCACGCGTCTGCGGGAAGTGGCCGACCATGTGCACCAATGGCGGGTCTTCGAGGAATTGACCGCCCTGTTGAAGAAGCCCGAAGACAAGATCGACCTCATCCATGCCGCGCTGTTGTTGGCCAAATTGGATAACGAAGAGGTGGACGTGGCCGCGTATCGGGCCGAGTTCGAGCGCACTGCCGCAAAGTTGAAGTCCCGCCTGCCCGCGAAGGCGGACGACAAAGTGAAGCTGGCGCTGCTAAACCGGTACTTCTTCGACGAACGCGGCTTCCACGGCAGCCGGGACGACTACTATAGCCGATCGAACTCATACCTGAACGAAGTCCTCGACGACCGGGAAGGCCTGCCGATCACGCTGTCCGTGGTGTACATGGAACTGGCCGGGCGCATCGGCCTGAAACTGTCCGGAATCGGCATGCCGGGACATTTCGTGACAAGGCACGGTGAAGGCGATTTCATCGACGTCTTCGAACGCGGCAAAACGTTCACGCTCGATGAAGCGAAGAAACGCATCGAATCCCGTGGATTCGATTTCCGCGACGACCATGTCGCCCCGATTGCGAAGAAGGCGATCATCACCAGGATGCTTCACAACCTCCTGCGTGTGGCCCGGGAAGACAGCGACATGACCGCCGGCCTGCGCTACCTCGACGGCATCGTGCTGCTCGACCCCGACTCCCACGAAGAGCGCTTCATGCGAAGTATGATTCGCGCCGACAAAGGGATGAAAAAAGAAGCTCTTGAAGACGTGGACTTCTTACTCGGGCACTTCGAGGAAGGGCCGCAGCGAAAGCGGCTGGTGGAGTTAAAGAGGATGATCGAACGGAAGGAATAGAGAGCACTGCCTGTCAGGTTGCGACGGCCATTCAACGTCTGCCACAGCTTCGGCCAATCCGACCGACAGATCGGGCGATTCCCCCGGCGAACGGCAAGCACTGCCGCATCTGCTGATTCGTGAGGCTCCGACTGATCGGCTACCGTCGGTTGAACGGGATGAGTCAAGTCGCAGTGTGATAATCGATCTATACTCACCGGAGTCATTCTGAAGCGACAGGCCGCTCCCCCGGATCGAGTACCTTCATGAGCGTCAACGCCCAGGCCGAATCGGCAGAGTACGGTGATCAGCTCGTTTTCTGGCTGAATGGCTCAAAGGTTGTACTTCCAAACCCGAAGCCGGCGCAGACCCTGGTCGATTACCTCCATGGTGTCGGACTGACTGCCACCAAGGTCGGCTGCGGCCAAGGCGGCTGCGGTGCCTGTACGGTCATGCTCACGCAGCGGGACGCGACGGGCCAGACCGTTCACCGCGCGGTCAACTCGTGTTTACGGCCACTTTGCTCGGTTGATGGCGCGATCGTCACGACCGCTGAAGGTATCGGCAGTGTCCGTGAACAACTCGACCCCACGCAATTCTCAATCGCCCTCAACAATGGTTCGCAGTGCGGTTTCTGCACGCCGGGTTTCGTGATGAACACGCAGGCCTTTCTCCAGCAGAAGGGCACTTGTTCACAGCAGGAGATCGAAGATATCTACGGCGGGAATCTCTGCCGCCGCACCGGCTATCGGCCGATTCTGCACGCCATGCGAACGCTGGCGAGCGATTACGATGCGGCATCGGATCGGACGCAGAAATGCCAGGCCGATCCATCCTTTCATGTCGAATCGCGAAAAGAACTGGCGAGAGTCGATCCGGGTGTTTCACCCGGAGACTTCGCACGAACGCTTCACTTCCCAGGGGATGGCAAGGATTGGTATCGGGCGTCCACGCTCGCCGAGGTGCAACGGCTCAAGCGGAAGTATACGGGCATACTGGGGCGGGAAAGCGTGAAGCTCGTGTTCGGAAACACCGCCTCGGGCGTCTACCGGCAGGAAAAGCCGGGATGTTTCATCGACATCTCCGGCATCGCCGAGTTGAGTAAGGTCGTCGAGAACGAAAAGGGCCTTGAAGTCGGCGCGGCGGTGTCGATACAGCAATTGATCGATCTAGCGGCAGGCTTGATCTCGCGACGGCCCGCGGAACAGACGACGGGTTTGCGGGAACTGAAACGGCACGCGGCGTTTATCGCGGGCTATCAGGTCCGCAGCGCGGGGAGCATTGCTGGCAATGTGTTCATGACGCGCGACCACGCCCACCGCGGTTCGCCGTTCCCTTCCGATCTCTTCACCGTCATGGCCGCGTTGGGTACCTCAATCACCATCGCTTCATTGGATCTGCCGGGCGGAAGCCGGACGTGGCCGTTGATCGAGATGCCCCGAATCGAAGAACTGCCGGACGATGCCGTGATCCTGTCGTTCCAGATTCCGT
>JBBQII010000718.1:0-2385 GCA_038324795.1 Gemmatales bacterium | reverse complement strand
CGCATGGCCGAGCGGGGCGACTGATTCTCGAACAGCATGATCGGCAGTGCGAACACGAAGCGCACCTGCAGCCAGACCGTCACCGCCACGACGGCCACGGCGATGGCCACGCCAAGCCCGGCCGCCTGCCAGAACGCGGCGGGACGGACCGTCAGGTAGTAGTAGATGTCGTGTTCGAACAGCAGCATCTGCTTCGTCAGCACTGCCAAAAGCAGAAACGGTACGATGGCCAGTGCCAGCAACCCAGCCGTAATCGCTCCCAGTTTGAAGATGCCCAGGACCTTGCGCAGCATCAGTTTCAACGTCGGGCTGATGCCGCCTTCGGTGCGCGCGACCAGCAGCATGATTCCGGCCTGTTCGAGAAACAGGATCGACAGTCCGACCGTAGCCACGATCGCCGCATACCCCTGGCCTAAAGGTGTCAGCAGAAACGCAACGATGTCCTTGTTGCTGATGGCGATATGGCCCGCCTGATACAGGATGACGGCCATGATCCAAGCGATGGCTGGCACGACCAGCCAAGCTTCCGCGAGCTTGAAGATGATCTCGTAAACGAACAATGTCCGCCGGGAACGGCGGAAGTCGTACCAGATAGTGCGCGCGACGGCACGTCCCACGGCCGGCAGATCATCGGGTGTGTGCAGGTTGTTGTTCACGTGATCGATGGTGTCATCCCGCCGCCGAAGAAGCTGACCTCCGGCGGGGCGGTCAACCCAGCGGAGGGGATGAGGGAAGCCGATCAGCACCACGCGCTGCGGGCGCTTCTGCCCGCGTTGATTGTTGAGCGTCCGGAACACGTTGCGCACGCCGTTATAGACGATCGACACAACCGGCACGCGCAGAACGATCCAGTCGAACGCATGACGCAGCTTCGAATTAACGATGAACTCCAGCAGATACAGCATCACCAGTGCGAACAGAATGGCGACGAACGGGGCGGCATATGCTTCAAACCAGTGCGGCAGTTTCGTGTCGGGCTGCCCTTGGCGGATCTTCCAGAGCACGAACAGCGCCAGCGGATCGATGATGTTGACTTCAAGAAACGTGTACGGCCAATGGATGACCCAGAGAGTAATCAGGATCGGCAGGACCAGCAGCAACCCGCCAAGCATCCGCCCGCGGATGCCGGCCATCGTTCTCCGAAAACGTGTCTGCGCGATTTCCGCCTGCGACTGGTCGGCCAACGATGAACGAGAAGTGTGTAACCGCCCGGCGAATCGGCGTCTTCCGCTCCTTGCCGTCACCCCGGTATGGTGTGGCTTTTCCTTTTTGGGGAGGGTGGCACGATGGCACGGACGACGCAGCGGGGGTTGGTGTTGGAGCGGCGGTGGCGGGGGTTGCTGGCGGACTTCAAACGCTCGGGCATGTCGGTGCGGGCGTTCTGCGCGGTGCGCGGGATCAGCGAAGCGAGCTTGTATTCCTGGCGGAGCGAACTGGCTCGGCGCGATCAACGAGTCGCGAAGTCCGCAACGCCGACGTTCGTGCCGGTGACAATCGTCGCCAGCCCGGCCATCGAAGTCGTGCTACCGACAGGGGTGATCGTTCGCGTGCCCGTCGGCGCGGATGACGCGACGGCGCTGCGCCTGATCAACGCGCTCACTTCGCATGCGGGGGTCGCATCATGCTGACTCTCGGGCTGACCGGCCGCATCTGGTTGTGCACTTCACCGGTCGATGGCCGCAAGAGTTTCGACGGCCTCTCGGCCATCGTGCAGACCGGCCTCGAACGCGACCCGCTCTCCGGCGACTTGTTCGTCTTCCGCAACAAGCGCGGCGATCGGCTGAAGATTCTCGCCTGGCAGGGCGACGGCTTCGCGCTCTACCTGCGCCGATTCGAGAAGGGCACGTTCCGCTTCCCGACTTCGACCGACGCCGCGGCGAGCATCAGCGCGACCGAGTTGGCGATGATCCCCGGCGGCATCGATCCGGCCCAGACACATCGGCGGCCGCGCTTCCGGAAATCAGCATGAATTAAGGCACGCTGTTTGATGAACCCGAGAGCGAGCCCGCGCCGGTGGTGCTGGACCCTTGGGTTGAAGAAGTCGCGGTGAAGCGCAAAGGCCACGGCCGGCGCGCCGGCGAAGGATCTGCCGCGTGAAGAGCAAGTCATCGACGTGCCCGAGGCCGACAAGCAGTGCCCGTGCTGCGGCAGCGCGAAGATCTGCATCGGCCGCGACACGACGGAACGGCACGACTATCAACCCGCGAAGATCTTCATCCGCCCGATGGTGCGGCCGACGTACATCTGCCGCGCATGCGAGCAGCAAGGTGAAGATATCCAGGCAAGCCAGGCACCGCTGCCACCCGAGCCGATCCCGCGCGGCATCGCCGCGCCGGGGTTGCTGGCCCATGTGATCGTGTCGAAGTACTGGGACCATCTGCCGCT
>JBBQII010000717.1:0-2386 GCA_038324795.1 Gemmatales bacterium | reverse complement strand
GATCTGCGGCGCGGGAGCGGCATGTCCGGTCCGCGGGTCGGCCGGAATCAGGGCGATGCCGATACCCAGAACAGCGCCCGCGATTGTAAACTGAAGAAAACGTGCCATCATCTGCCTCGACGTTGAGTACCTGAAAGTCTCGCTTAAGAGATCATCTTATGAACCTGCGAACCTGCCTGCTCATGGTCGTCATTGCGCCGATTGTACCGTCGATAGCCGCAGCCGAGCAGCGTTTCGAGTACGAAGAGCCGCACATGGGAACGCGGTTCCGGTTCGTCTTCTACGCTGCCGACCGGCAATTGGCCGACAGGGCGGCGAAAGCGGGATTCGCCCGCGTTTCCACACTCAATGGTATCATGAGCGATTATGTCGAAACCAGCGAATTGATGCAACTGTGCGCGAAGTTCGAGAAGGCAACCGGGAAGCCCGTCAAAGTCAGCGTTGATCTGTTTTTCGTTCTCGACAAAGCAAACAAAGTATCGGAACTGTCGGACGGTTCATTCGATGTCACGGTCCGCCCCTTGGTTGTCCTTTGGCGACAGGCACGGCGGACGCAACGACTCCCCGACGCGACTGAGTTGGCCGACGCGAAGAAGCTGGTCGGCTATCGCAAGATGAAGCTCGACGCGAAAGAGAAGACCGTCGAATTGACCGTGCCGGGGATGCAGTTGGATCTCGGCGGCATCGCCAAGGGATATGCCGCGGACGAAGTGCTGAAGGTGTTGAAGGAACACGGCATCACCAATGCGCTGGTGGTTGCGGGCGGCGACATCGCCGTCGGCGGCAAACCGCCCGGCAGCGACGGCTGGAAGGTCGACATCGCACCGTTGCCCGGCAGCAAGGAGCGCCGACTGCTGTTGTTGACCGACGCGGCCGTGTCGACTTCGGGCGATGCCGAGCAATTCGTCGTCATTGACGGCGTTCGCTACTCGCACATCGTCGACCCGGCAACCGGGCTCGGGTTGAAGGGGCAGCGCAGCGTCACAGTGATCGCCCGCCACGGTATCGATGCCGACAGCCTGACGAAGATGGCGAGCATCTTCCCGGCGGACAAGGCAATTGCCGCTATCGACAAGCTCGATGAGGTCTCTGCATTGATCATCCGCAAAGAGGGGGACAAGGAAGTGGTGCGGGAATCGAAGGGATTCAACCATTACCTGTTGAAGTAGAAGGAGTGAGAACTCAAGCCCCGACGTGAGGCTTTGGGAACGTCGGGGCTCGGCACGTCATCGTTACGAATCGCGCAGGTCACGGATCGTTTCATCGATCAACAACAACTGCTGTTGCAGTTCAGCAATCTGCTGTTGCTGCTGTTCGACCACTTCTTTCGGCGCGCGGGCGACGAAGTCGGCGTTGGACAGTTTCTTCTGCGTTGTTTCCAACTGCTTGGTTTTTTCGGCATGCTGCTTCTCGAGCCGTTTCACCTCGGCAACCGGGTCGATCAAGCCCTGCAGCGAGACGTAGGCTTCGAACTCCGGGTTTACCTGCGTGGCGGACTGCGGCAACTTCGTGACGCCTGGCCCGCATTCGAGCTTGCTCAGGCCGCCCAGCAGATGGATGAAGACAGACAACGACTGAAAATCGGCAGCTACTTCCGGCGAACAGCGTACTGCCATCTCCAGCGGCGTGCGCGGCTCGACCATGTAGCAGTTGCGCACCTCGCGCACCACACGGATCAGTTCCTGCATGCGCGCGAGCCGCGTTTCCATTGCTGCATCCTGCCAGGCGGCAGGGTACACGGGCCACGTGGCGATCATCACCGACTCGGCCGCCGGTTCCGGGTTGGGCAGACCACGTTCGAAAGCAGCTTCGTTGAGCGCCTGCCAGATCGACTCACTCACAAATGGCATCACGGGATGCACCAGCCGCAGGATGCCGTCGAGTACGCCCAGCAGCATCCGCTGAGCGGGCAGCTTTCCGTCCGGCTCTTTCAGCCGGCCCTTCGACAACTCGATGTACCAGTCGCAGAATTCGGACCAGGCGAAGTCGTAAATCGTGCGAGCCACTTCAGCGAAACGGTACTGCGTCAGCCCTTCCGTTACGCGCGTGGCCGTGGTCGCCAGTCGGCTCAGAATCCAGCGATCCTCGATCGCCAGGTCGTCGATGCGGATCGTGCCGGGCGTGTAGCCCTCCAGGTTCATCAGAATGAAGCGGGCAGCATTCCAGAGCTTGTTGGCGAAGTTGCGACCCAGTTCGAAGCGCTCGGAACCCTGCTTGGCGGTCAGCAACTCGGGATCGTTTTCGGGCCAGGGGCCGCCGGGACGGAACGCCTTCTTGCACTTCGGGCAAGCGAGTTTTTTCGTGCGCAGGCCTGTATGTTCCTGCTTGGCCGGCACCGTCTCGCCGCAATGCGGGCAGACATTGGCGACCGGCAGCCGGCTATCCT
>JBBQII010000716.1:0-2393 GCA_038324795.1 Gemmatales bacterium | reverse complement strand
TCAGGTTCCCCATCGCCAGACCCACGTCGTGAAACGCGTGCCGGTTCGCCTTGCCGTTCTTCTCGAACAGATTGTGCGCGACCGTAAGCAACACCACCGGGGCCGCCTTGGCCCAGCTTTGGTTGAACTCGATCATGCACTGCAGCACCTTCGCATGGTCGGCAGGCGATTCGCTGGTGCCGACGATGAACGCCCACGGCTGTTCGTTGAAACATGAAGGGGCCCAACGTGCCGCCTCAAGAAGGCTGGCCATCGTCGCCTTGTCAACCGACTTGCTGCCGAAGGCGCGCGGGCTCCAGCGCCGGCTCAACAGTTCGTGAATCGGGTAATCGGTTACCGCGGGCTTTTCCATGGATGGCTCTCCTTATCGAGGTCGGCGAAGATTTCGTTCCAGACGATTAAGCTTCATCAGCAGCCAGACGCAGGCGAATCCGAGGATCGCGATGGCGACCTGTTCAAATGTAATCACGCCGGTCGGAACAGCGATGTCCGTCGGCCGCACCAGCAGCCAGCACAGGAAGAAGATCCAGCAACACGCGAACAGGGCGGGAATCGCCAGGGCCAGCAATTTCGAGATGAAGAAGCTGCGTTCCCAGTTCCCTTCGGAGAACTCATCGATCGTCAGCCGGAACTCGGGCACCAGTCGTCGCACCCGACTCGTGACATGCCGGCAGTACGCCCAGTGCCTTGACTGGATCAGCATCCAAAGCAGCGTGAGCAGCAGGGCGACGACCGTCAGCGGCACAAAGAAGCCGAGCGACGTTTCCTTGTTGTACATGATGCCGCAGATGGTCAGCAGGCCCATCTGCAGAATCGTGAAGTAGTTCAGCCGATCGTGGAACAACCGTTCCTCATGGAGGCCGTGATGCCACAGCCGATTGATTTCATCGCCGGCGAAGATTGGCTCGCCGTTGTCTCCGACTGTCATGCGCGACCCATGGGGTTGATGATCGATTCCGCGAAGCGTTCCATCTCTTCCAACTGCGGGCTGCATTGCAGCAGGAACAGGTCGATGCCGACTTTCTGAAACTCGGCCACCTGATCGAGCACCTGTCCCGGTGTACCGATCAGGCCCGAACGCAGTCCGCGATTCGAGACGGAGTAATCTTCCAGCGATACCCGCTGTTCCAGTTGCGTGCCGGACAGCCACTCCTGGTAGTTCTTGTACCCGGCTGAGGAAGCCTTCACATCGGTGATCCGGGCCAGTTCCTGTTTCGCCTCGGCCTCGCTGTCGCGGATGATGCTGTACGCAGCCATGCCGAACGTCATCGGCGGCAAGCTGAGCTTCTCGCGGCGTCGCCTCATGTCGGCAATACGTTCGCCAATCCTGGCGGGCGGGTCGCCGTGCATCACATACGCATCGCACTTGGCGGCAATCAGGTCCTTGGCGGCGTCCGACTCTCCGCCGGCGTAGATCGTCGGTCGGGGCCGGGTGATCGGTTTCGGCTGCAGAACGGTGTTCTCGGTGCGGTAGAACCGGCCGTTGAACGAGAAGTGATCTTGCTCCCAAAGATTGCTGACCACGTCCAGCCATTCCGACGTGCGCGCGTAGCGATCGTCGTGCTGCTCAAAGCCGACGCCGTACATATTGGCTTCGTTCTTCCACCACGACGACACCACGTTGAGCGACAACCGCCCGCCGCCGCCGATATGGTCGATGTTGGCCGCCTGCTTGGCCAACAGGGCCGGATTGTGGAACGTCGGCCGGACGGCGACCATGTACTCCAGCTTGTTCGTCACGGCCGTGAGTGCCGCGGCTGTCGACCAGGCGTCAAGTGAAGGGGCTTCGACGCCCTTGATGTCGTTGAGATTCAGCTCGGCGACGAGCGACAGCGAGAAGCCGATCTCTTCGCTGCGCTGGGCAAGCCGTTTGTTGTACTCCCACGTGGGAGCCATGTTCTCATCGTCCACATTACGAAGCCAACCGCCGAAGATCGGCATCCAGTAGCCGTAGCGCATAGGTGAAGTCAGGGGTCAGGGGTCAGGCCCGCGATGGAACGGGCCCATTCGTTGTCCGCGGCACCGAGCGGCGGTTCCGGTACTTGCTCATAGATATGATCGCCGAAACCGGTGACATCGTAAACGTGGTCAAGAATTTCCTTCAAATTCATCGGCACGGCCGGGTCGGGAGCAGAGAGCGGGATGGGGAGGATCGGCAGCGGATCACGCAGGCCGAACGGCCACAGCCCGACAAGCGGGCGGTCTTCCACCCGGCTGACAAGAGCGTAGTAATCGCACGGCGGCAACGCGGGCGGCGTGGGGCGCTGGCCTCCGCGACGCAAGTCGATCTCGACGAAGTGGACCTGCCGATGCAGCAACTGCTCCCGCTTCGACAGATACGCATCCCGATCGGAACCGGGCGTCTTGTTCGACGGGCTCAGCAATTCAATGAC
>JBBQII010000715.1:0-2414 GCA_038324795.1 Gemmatales bacterium | reverse complement strand
CCCAGCGCCTCGAGCTCGACGCGAATCGGGAAGCGGCCCTGGAGCTCGGGAATCAGGTCTGACGGTTTCGAGACATGAAACGCGCCGGCGGCGATGAACAGGATGTGGTCGGTGCGCACCAGGCCGTGCTTGGTGTTGACGGTGGTGCCTTCAACGATCGGCAGGATGTCGCGCTGGACGCCTTCGCGGCTCACTTCGGGCCCGTGGCTGCCTTCGCGTCCGGCGATCTTGTCGATCTCGTCAACAAAGATGATCCCGGCCTGTTCGACCCGCTCGACCGCGGCGGATGACACCGCCTCCATGTCGATCAGCTTCTGCTCTTCCTCGGCGGACAGCCGTTCGCGCGCTTCAGCCACCGTCACGCGACGGCGCTTGGATTTCCCCTGGAACAAGCCCGGCATCATGTCGCGCAGGTTGACGCCGACGTCTTCCATTGACGATCCGCCGATCAGCTCGATCGACGGGAACGACTTCTCCTGCACCTCGATTTCGACTGAGCGCTCGTCGAGCTTGCCCTCGCGCAGTTGCTCGCGCATGCGCTGCCGGGTGTCGTGCATCTCGTCACGAATGCGGCCAGGATCCTCGTCGGGCGCGGCCGGGCGCGGCGGCAACAACAGGTCGAGCAAGCGCTCTTCGGTATTCAACTCGGCCTTGATCCGCACTTCCTCAATGCGTTCGTCGCGGACCATGTTGACGGCCAGTTCGACCAGGTCGCGGACCATCGACTCGACGTCGCGGCCGACATAGCCGACCTCGGTGAACTTCGACGCTTCGACCTTGATGAACGGCGACTGCGCCAGGCGCGCCAGGCGTCGCGCGATTTCGGTCTTGCCGACGCCAGTCGGGCCAATCATCAGGATGTTCTTGGGCGCGACGTCTTCCGCCAGCTCCGCCGGCAACTTCTGCCGGCGCAGGCGATTGCGCAAGGCAATGGCCACCGCCCTCTTCGCCTTCGCCTGGCCGACCACGTACTTGTCGAGTTCGGCGACGATCTGGCGCGGGGTGAGCGAATCGATGAACGAGGTCGAGCGCTCGGGCAGAGGAATGGACATCTAGATTTCTTCGACCGTCAGCGTGTTGTTCGTGTAGATGCAGATCTCGGCGGCAATGGCCATCGATCGCTCCGCGATCTCGCGCGGCGACAAGGTGGTGTTGCGCACCAGCGCCTTGGCGGCGGCTTGCGCGAACGCGCCGCCCGAACCGATGCCGATCACGCCGTCGTCCGGCTCGATCAGGTCGCCCGTGCCCGACAGCAGGAACATCGACCTGCGATCGAGGACGATCAGCATGGCTTCGAGCCGGCGCAGCGCGCGATCCGTGCGCCAGTCTTTGGCCAGCTCGACGGCGGATCGATCGAGGTTACCGCGGTACTGCTCGAGCTTGGCCTCGAAACGCGCGAAGAGCGCGAACGAGTCGGCCGCCGACCCCGCAAAGCCGGCAAGGATACTGTCGTTGTAAAGGCGGCGGATCTTGCGGGCGTTCTGCTTCACGACGGTGTTGCCCAGCGTGACTTGCCCGTCCCCGGCCAACACCGCGTGGTCGCCGCGGCGCACCGCCAGGATGGTCGTGGCGTGGAACGTCGATTCCATCTCTGTAGTGTCTCACACCGGCGGGAATCCACCGGAGCTCAGGAGACAAGTTCGGGGGCTACGTCTTCGACTTGCCGCCGAAATACAGATACAGCGGGATGCCGGCGGCCATCACGGCCACCCCGGCCAGCGTGGTGAGCGGCGCGGTGTAGACGCCGTTGATCACGGTGGCGGCGCCAACAATCACGAACAGGGCGGGCGTGAACGGATATCCCCACGCCTTGAACGGCCGCTCGGCGTGGGGCTCACGCGCGCGCAACACGAACACCGCGGCAACGGCGATGGTGGCAAACAGGGTGACCGCAAAGCCGGTGTAGGTCGTGAGCGTCTCCGCCGAGCCCGACATGATCAGGACACTGGCCCAGATCGCCTGCGCGATGATGGCGGCCGCGGGCGTGCGGTAGATGGGATGAATGCGCGCCGCCGCCGGCAGGAACACGCCGTCGCGGGCCATCGCGTAGTAGACCCGCGGACCGGCAAAGATGTTCGCGCTGACGCTGGCGAGCAGGCTGATGATCGACACCACGCCCATGATGTGGCCCGCGCGCTCGCCCAGCAGGCGATCGGCAATGACGTCGAGCACGCTTCCCTCGACGGCCGCGAGCTCGCCCACCGGCACGACAAAGATGTTGAGCTGGTTGAGCAGGAGATAGATCAGGATGACCGCGCCGGTGCCGAGCGCGAGCGCGCGCGGCACGTTGCGCCCGGGCTCGCGAATCTCTTCGGCCATGTACGCCGCGGCGTTCCAGCCGGCATACGTGAACATCACCGGGATGAGCGCGAAGAGCCACGAGCCGGCCGCGACGGGCCCGGCCGCGCGGCCGA
>JBBQII010000714.1:0-2414 GCA_038324795.1 Gemmatales bacterium | reverse complement strand
CAGTGCGGCCGGCCTCGATCTTCAACTCGTCACTGCTCCTTCTGATGCGGAGCCCACCGTGCGTGCGTACTTCGCCAGTACGCCGCGTTCGACGCGAAGCGGGGGCTTAACCCAGGTCGATCGGCGTTTCTGCAACTCGGCATCGCTGAGTTCAACGTGCAGCAGCTTGCGGTCGGCGTCGATGGTGATGCTGTCGCCGTCCTTGATCAGTGCGATGTTGCCGCCGGTCCAGGCTTCGGGGGCAACGTGGCCCACGACCAGTCCATGCGTGCCGCCCGAAAAGCGGCCGTCGGTGATCAGGCCGACGTTCTCGCCGAGCCCCTGGCCCATCAGGGCACCGGTGATCGACAACATCTCGCGCATGCCGGGACCGCCGACGGGACCCTCGCCGCGGATGACCACGACGTCGCCCGGCACGATCTTACGGGCCTGGATGGCTGCGAAGCAGGCTTCCTCGCCGTCGAAGACGCGAGCCGGGCCGGTCATTTTCACTTCCTTCAGCCCGGCCACCTTGGCGACTGCCCCTTCCACGGCCAGGTTGCCATACAGGATCACGATGTGCCCGGTCTTGTGCAGCGGCTTGTCAAGCGGCAGCACGATATTCTGCGGCTTGCTGTAGATACTCGGCACTTCGTGCAGGTTCTCGGCCAGCGTTTTGCCGGTACAGGTGATGCAGTCGCCGTGCAGGAAGCCGGCATCGAGCAGCGCCCGCAGCACTTGCGGCGTCCCGCCGGCGCGGTAGAGGTCGAACATCACATATTTGCCGCCCGGCTTCAAGTCGGCCAGGTGGGGCACCTTGGCCCCCAGTCGGTCGAAGTCGGCTAGAGTCCACTCGACGCCGGCCTCTCGGGCGATCGCCATCAGGTGCAGCACGGCATTGGTCGAGCCACCCAGGGCGAGGACGAATGTATAGGCATTCTCAAGCGATTTGCGCGTGATGATGTCGCGTGGGCGGATGTTCTGGCGAATCAGGTTGACGAGGGCAGCCCCGGCTTGGAACGCCTCGCGGTCCTTGGCGGACGATACAGCCGGGTAGCTGGCGTCGTTGGACAGGGACATGCCCATCGCTTCGATGGCGGAACTCATGGTATTGGCGGTGTACATGCCGCCGCACGAGCCGGCCCCGGGGCAGGATGAACACTCGATCGCGTGCAGCTTCTTCTGGTCGATCATGCCGGCCTGGAACTTCCCGACCGCTTCGAAGACCGAAACGATGTCAACGTCCTCGCCGTCGGGCCCGATGCCCGGCAGGATGCTGCCGCCGTAGACGAAGATGCTGGGGATGTTCATGCGGGCCATGGCCATCACGCAGCCGGGCATGTTCTTGTCGCAACCGCCGAAGGCGATGAGACCGTCGTGGTTCATGCCCGCGGCCACGACTTCGAGCGAGTCCGCAATTACTTCGCGGGAGACAAGGCTGTAGCGCATCCCCTGATGGCCCATCATGATACCGTCGGTCGCGGTCGGGGCGCCGAAGATCTGCGGGACGCCGCCGGCGGCGCGGATGCCGTCGCAGCCTTTGCGGGCGAGGCGGTCGAGGTGCGAGTTGCAGGGGGTGATCTCACTGAACAGCGAGGCGACGCCGATCATGGGGCGGTTGAAATCCTCGTCGAGAAACCCGACCGCGCGAAGCATGGCGCGATTGGGTGCCCGGCCGATTCCGCCGGTGGTGGTCAATGAAGTTCGAGGAGAGTCGGCAGCCATCGTATCAACCTTTCAACATGTGTTGATAACTTGTTTGGAGCAATCGTCGCGACCGCTCCGTATTGCTCAGACTACGGAATTTCCATGGGAAAGCGGAGGATTCATGCCACAGCGGAATTGCCGCAAAATGCAGCTTTTTCGCCTTCCCGGTTTGCATGGGTTTTGAACGTGACCTAGATACTGTTGTCCGCGATGAATCGGCTGTGACGAGAACAACAACAACACGGGTAACAACGGGAACAGCGATCAATCGCAACAATACTCTGGAGAGAACAATGCGGAACCTGACCAAGAAGTTCGTGACCTTCCTGAAGCGTGAAGATGGCCCGACAGCGGTTGAATACGCCGTCATGCTGGCCCTGATCATCGTGGTGTGCATCGCCGCGGTCACCACCCTCGGCTCGAACGCGAACAACACGTTCTCGAACGTCGCGGGCAAGGCCACCCCGGCCGGTGGTAGCTGAGTCTACTTCGCCCAGATCGCTCGAATCGCCCCCTACAGTACCTGTCGCCCCCGCGATTGCCTTGAACGCCCTGCTGATGTCTTCGGGCAGCGTCCAAACTGCCCGTCTCGCGTCCTCAACCGAACCCGTAACCGACCTGATTTTTCACCTGGAGCATGAAATGCGGAATTTGACCAAGAAGTTTGTGACCTTCCTGAAGCGTGAAGATGGCCCGACGGCAGTCGAATACGCCGTCATGCTGGCCCT
>JBBQII010000713.1:0-2419 GCA_038324795.1 Gemmatales bacterium | reverse complement strand
CGTCAAGCCGGGTGATCTGGTGCGGTTGTTCTACATCGACCACCAGAACACCGTGCCCGGGCATGCTGCCCCGCGAGAAACGGTCGTCTATGTGAATGAGCCGACCGACGGTCGGGTACGCGTCATCGAATCGCGCATGTTCCGGGCCAAGAACGCGGCGGCGGTCCCGCAGATCCGTTACCTGCCGCCTTCGGCCACTGATGCCGATGCGAAGAAGATCGCCGGTGTGACGTTCGAGGCACCGTTCAGCATCGAGGTGATTGACCGCGACGCCGCCAAGGACAGCCGCAGCAAGGTCATCGTGCAACTGAAGACAACCGGTGGTTCAACCGTCGAAGTCGAATGCGTGCTGACCGATCGCCGTCTCGGCACCACCACGAACGACAAGCCCGGCACCGCGCTGAAAGAAGGTCGCTTCACCGGCCAGGTGATCATGCAACTCGGCAACAAGGATAGCCTGGCCGTGGTGCCGTTGACCGCCACGATGCCGCGTGACGTGATCGGCGGGCCGAAGCTGCCCGACGAAGAAGGCGAACAGCCGAAGTCACGTGACCGGGCGATCGTGACCGGCGTGCTGAACCTGACCGGCTCGGACATCGTCGAAGTAACCTACAAGGATGAGCGCCGAACGGTGGGTGCCGCCGAACTCAAGGCCGGTGCCCGCCTGCTGACCGACGGCAAACTTTACGCGACCGACGCGGAGTACCTGAAGGACATGACCGCCGTGCACGTCGGCGAACGACTGTTCCTGCGTGTGGTCGATGCCGACCTCGACCGCACCCCCGATCGAGACAAGGCCAAGGTCCGTATTCGTACCAAGCGAGGCGAAGACGAGACGATCGAACTGGAAGAAACGCTCAACCACAGCGGCATCTTTACCGGCTCGATTCTGCTGATGCCGGAAGAGAAGCCGACCGCCGGCAACCTGAAGCCCGAACTGCCGGAACTGGAATGCTTTTTTGGCGACGCAATCGAAACGCTGTACATCGACGAACGGGCCAGTTCAACCGACGGCAAGTTCGAGTCAACCGTGAACGTCGCGGTGATCATCGGCACCGACGGCAAGGTGCAGGCCTTCAGCAAGGCGTTCGCCAACGAACGGCTCGCGGTCGAGACCCAGTTCACGATTGCCGAAAGCCACTTCAAGCTGTTCCAGAGCCACCAGTC
The DNA here is from genome assembly GCA_038324795.1 of Gemmatales bacterium. Classification (GTDB taxonomy): domain Bacteria; phylum Planctomycetota; class Planctomycetia; order Gemmatales; family Gemmataceae; genus JAIOQJ01. Next base: position 1,252 of record JBBQII010000713.1, on the reverse strand, counting down.
GCTGGGGCGCGATGCCGAGGCCAAGGCCGACCTTGAGTCCGGGCGGCGCGTGTTGCGCGAAGTGATCGAAGACTACCCGAACCCGAAGTATGTCCCCCGTATCTCGTACCTGCTGGGGCAGTTCGCCCAGGAACTAAAGCAGTACCCCGAGGCAATTCAAGCGTATCAGACGATCGTCAAGCAGTTCCCCGACCATGAACTGGCCGCGGACGCTCAGTTCAAACTGGCGCAATGCTACGAGGAAAGCAATGAGTTCAATCAGGCGCTGGAAGCCTACGTGACACTGGCCGCCACGTACCCGAACAGCCCACTGATCGAGGACGTGATGATCCGCATCAGCGAGCACTTCTACAAGATCGAGAACTTCAAGGTCGCCGCCCAGGTGGGCGAACGCTTCCAGGAGAAGTTCCCCAGCAGTCCCCGCTGCGCGAAGATGGCGTTCCGCGTCGGCCAATGCTACTACAAGGACAAGCAATACCCGAAAGCGGCCGTCGCGTTCGAAGGCTTCGGCAAGAAGTTCGTCGATGACGCACTGCACGTCGAAGCCCTGTTCTGGGCCGGGGAATCCTACCGCACCGCCGGCAACATGCAGAAGGCATTCGAGAACTACAACTACTGCCGCTGGAAGTTCCCCGCGACCGAAACCGCCAAGTACGCCCGCGGTCGCCTGGCATTGCCCGAAATGCTCCGCCAGTTCGAGGCGGCGTCGAATCTGGAGAAGTAATCGCGTGGATTGTCCCTGTTAGCGTGCGTCCCGAAGGGATGCACGAAGACTGCCGACGAGGTGAATGATGATCGAAAACGAAATCATCAAAGAAGTCCGACGTATTCGGGCGGAGCTTGCCGCGGAATTCGGATTTGACTTGCGAAGGCTCGGTGCGGAGATGCGAAGGCTTGGAGAGGTCGCCGCTGCGTCGGGAGAGATCAAACTGAATCGTGCGTCGCGGATCAACAATGCGGACGAATGTGTTGTCGTCGATTGCACGCGAGAGTTGGCATAGGCAAGCCTTCAACAATAATGTGAGTTCTGATGCTTTCCCTGCTCACACAAGCTGCCGTCAACACTGAACCCGCCAAGGTGCCGGACTTCTGGCATACCGGCGCGCTCGGCTACATGATCGATGGCGGCATCTTCATGTGGCCCATTCTGTTCATGGCCATCCTCGGTGCCGGCGTCATCATCGAGCGGTTCCGCAGTCTGCGGCTCATCGCCACCGATGGCGCTCTGCTGCGGATGAACGTCATCGATCTG
>JBBQII010000712.1:0-2428 GCA_038324795.1 Gemmatales bacterium | reverse complement strand
ATGCATTGAATTCATCGATCCGATGGAGGCGGAGCGCCGCGACCCGGATCGCTGGTGGCGCGTCGTCTTCGGCATCCTGTTCGGCTGCCTGCTGCTGAAGGCGGGGATGATGCTCATCGACCGCAAACGCGGCCGGCAGGCTCAGGTCGAAAGGATCGCCGCGATCAAGCAACTGGAGAACCCGTTTGTGAATGCGGACGAGAACGAGCAGAGCCCGGGCGCCAGCGAGGGTTGATTTACTCATCCAGTGGAAACATCGGTCTGGCAATGTGCTTGTACGGAAAGTGCACCGGGTTGATGGCGGACACGCCGGGTGTGTCCACTTCGATGATGCGCCCGCCCAGCGGCGCATACGCTGCCTTGTAAGCCACGGCCGCCTTCACCACGATCATACGTGCGGCCCCCGGGTTCAGGCCCAGGCTGGTCAGTTGGCCGAGGCTGAACGGCGGGGTGCGGAACGAGTTCAGCACCAGCGTGTTCGGGCCTTCGATGTCGATCACGACCGTCGGCCCCTGATCGTTGTGCCGGCGGCCGCCGTGGCGGGCTTCCGTTTCAACCCATTCGCCGCTGTGGATGGAGCGGATACGCCCGGCAATGCGTACCGGCTTGCCGTGCAGGTCATCCAGTTGCCCGCCCACCGTCGCGATGAAGTACTCGCCGATGCCGAGCTTCATGGCCGCCCGCACCGCGTCAGGGGCGTACAGCACGACGATCGCACCACTGGCGCGCTGCTTCAGGATCTCGGCCAGCAGTACCGTGCCGTCGCCCGCCGAACCGCCGCCGATGTTGTCGCCCAGGTCAATCAGCAGCACCGGCAGTTGATCGGCTTGCCGGGCCAGCAGCACCGCCTCCGCGGGGTTGGGGCACGGCACGTTCAACTCGTGCCGCACCTGCCACATCGCCTCGGCCAATTCCTCAGCCACCGCGGCCGCGACGGCCCGGTCGCCGTCATGTACCGCGATCACACTCGGTCCCATTTGGGGGACGTCCGCATACGGGAACCCGGCCATGATGCTCACCGAAAGCATGCCCGGCCTCTTCTCCGCCTGGCGCACATTCGCCAGCAGTGAACGCATTGGTTCGCGGTCGGTCGCCTGACCGAGCAGGTTCATCATCATGGGCCGTTTGGCGATGGCGGTCACCGGGCGGATCCCGCCACGAACTGTGCGTGCGAGCAGTTCCGCCGCCAGCAGGCCACGCTCCCGCTGGTCGATGTGCGGGTAGGTCTGGTAACCGACCATCGCCTGCGCTTGCTCCGCCATCACGGGATCAACGTTGCCGTGAAAGTCGAGCGAGACGGAAATCGGTTTGTCCGGGAATGCTTCGCGCAGGCGGCGCAGCACTTCGGCATCAGCGGCCGGGTAGCGTGAAGTGACCATCGCGCCATGCAGCGCGACAAGCAGGCCGTCGATCGGCTGTTGCCCGGCGCGGGCAATGATCTCGGCGACGATTTCTTCAAACATCTCATCGGCGACGGGACCGGACGGAGTCGCCCAGGCCATCACGGTCGGCAGAATGTCGAAGCCGTACTGCGAAGCCCCGACGATGAAGCCGCCGAACTCGTGGTGAGCGTCCTTCCAGACGGGAATCATCGCCTCGCCGACGGTGAACGAGCCTTCGTGGAAGCGCTGACGGTCGGCCGGCTGCGGGGCGAAGGTGTTTGATTCGTGCATCAGGCCGGCAATCGCGATGCGCATATCGGGTGCCTTGTTGCAAGATTCACTTGATTCGTCGGCAAACTTTTTTCATGATAGTCGCCACGCACATCACCGTACCCGTAACCGGAGGCACAAGCCATGACCCGCCGAACACTTTTCGCAGTCGCCGTCGCCGCGACCGTGTTGATCACTCCGAATGCCGGCCGGGCGCAGGAGAAATCGGGCGAAGGCGTTCTGACCGCCGAATCGCTGAAGACCATCCTGGAAGGCCTGGGGCACGACATCGAAAAGGACGTGAAGAACAAGGACGGCAAAGTGATCGGCTACCAGATCGAACTGAAGCAGCCGAAGTCGGTCACTCACCCGCAGATCACGATTTCCAGCGACGGAACGGTGTTCTGGATCTCAGCGGCGTTGTCAAAGGTCGAGAACATTGACGCGGTGCCCAAAAGCATCCTCGGCGAAATGATGATCGCCAACGACAAGATGGGGCCCTGCTTTTTCCACTTCGACAGTTCAAACAACTTCTTCTACATTTCGACCTTCACGATGAACAAAGCGATAAAGCCGAAGGACGTGAAGCGCAGCATCGACACCGTCGCCGGCAACGTGGAACAGTACGAAAACCTGTGGCTGCCGGACAAATGGCCGGAGGCGAAGAAGAAGTAAGGCGGGAAGAATCGCCATTCGCGGCGTGGAAGACGTTCGGCAGTGCTGGACGCTTTCACGCCGCAGTCCGGTCTGGTTTCTCAAGAATCGCCCGTTCGGAC
>JBBQII010000711.1:0-2431 GCA_038324795.1 Gemmatales bacterium | reverse complement strand
CTTCGCGCCCGCCGGGTCGCTGCGAATCTCGAGGCCACCGGTCAAGGCCACGTTCTGCAGCTCGATATATTGCGCGGTCTGCACGCCGGCCTGGATGGTCAGCGGAATCACGCGCGGCTCGGATTTGCCGCTCTGCACTTCAAGCACGTGCGCGCCGGACGGCAACGCGATCGTCAGCGGCGTCACGCCACGCTCCTCGCCATCGATCGAGACGCGCGCCGCCACCGGTCGCGACTGAACCACCAGCTCGCCCTCGCCTGTGCGCGGCGCACCGGGATCGCGGTTCCACAACCACAGGACGACGCCGGACTGCACGATGGCGAAGACGATCAGCGCCAGGACCAACGGGTTTCTGGCCGGGGCCGAAGAGGGCCCGCCTTCGCGGCCGGAGGCCGCTCCGGCGGGGTCTCGCCGTAGCTCGCCAGAGTCACCGCGAGCGAAGGCGGATGCCAAGGGTGCCAGAGTCGCCGTCTGGCGCGACTGTTCGATGGCGCCGCCGACGGCCGTCACCCACTCGTCGAGCGCCTTTGACGAGGTCACGTAGGCGCGGTCGCTGGCCAGCACTGACTCAAAGGCCACCTGCGCTTCATGCGGCGACTGAAACGCCGTGCTGACCTCGAGCTGTAGCGCGCGTGTCAGCCACGTCAGCAGCGCCTTCGACAGCGGCGTCAGGTCGCCATCGCGGCGTTCGTTCGCCGAGGCGAGCAGCCCTCCCAACTGATTCGGGTATTCCTCGTCGGCGAGCACGCGGCCGAGCAGCAGCGACAACGCGACGACGCCGATGCCGTGCGCATCCGCGCGAGGGTTGGCTCGCGGCAGGCCGGCCGACGGCGCCATGCACACGCGGTAGTCGCGCCACAGGCGATCGCGGCCAAGGTTCAGTTTCTCGAGGGCGGGGCCGAACGCGTGTTCGGCAATCACCAGTCGTCCCTGCGGCGTGACGAGCAGCCGCTCGGGAGCCAGCACGCCGATGGCGGCATCGCGATTGTGGCGGCCAAAGAGCGCCACCGCCGGCAGCAATTGCCGTAGCAGCCCGATGACGACCGTGATGTCCAGCGGCAACCCGGACGCGGACGCCACCTCCAGCATCTGCGACAGCCGCCAGCCGTCGGTGTCGTCCGACACCAGGGCCAGGCGATCGGCCGCCGGCCGATCGAGCCGCCGCAGGTGGACGTAGGAGGCATGACGGACCGACGCGAACCGGGCGACGCGTTCACCGAGCGCCGCCACAAACCCGGCATGCTCGACGAGCGTCGGCGACAGATCGAGGATTTCGATCGGGTCGCCGCTATCCGGATCGATGCCACGCATGCGACGGCCAAAGCCATCAACCGTGACAATCGTCGGTTCGTTCACCGCAGGGAGCACTCGGATCATGGTGCAACGGCCCTTCCACACGGGTTCGGCCGAGCGTAGCTATGCTAACCCGATACAGAGCAACCAGTTACAGAAAACGCGCCGCGGCGGCTCCGCCTGGTGCGTTACGAATTTCCACGGCCTGTCACGAATCGGTAATCATAGGAGTTTAAGAGACCATGAGCCAGGTTGCTCAGACTCGTGAACGCCTGAACTCCAGATGCTTCCCGGGTTACGATCCGATCGCATTGGAACTAACCCTGTCGATTGTGTTTGCCTTGGTGGCCGGCTTCGCCGCTGGGTGGCTGTTGGCGTCTCGCTCACGCGCCGCCCAACAGGAACAGTTGCGCGAGTCATTCGCGTCGCTCGCCGCGGCCACCCTCAAGTCGAGCACCGATGAGTTCATCAAGCTGGCCGACCAGAAGATCGGCAACGTCCACAAGGAAGCGGCCATGGACCTGACCCGGCGCCAGCAGGAGCTGGGGTCGCTGGTCGCGCCGATCAAGGACTCGCTGCTCCAGGTCGATGCCAAGCTGAAAGAGGTCGAGAAGAACCGGGTTGACGACAGCGCCAGCATGCGGACCATGCTGAGCCTGGTTGGTCAAACGCAGCAGCAACTGCAGTTGGAGACGCAGAACCTGATTCGCGCGCTGCGGTCGCCTGGCGTGCGCGGTCAGTGGGGCGAAGTGCAACTGCGCAAGGTCGTGGAGCTGGCCGGCATGATGGCCCACTGCGACTTCGACGAGCAGCGCACGATTTTCTCCGAATCCGGCCGGCTGCGTCCCGACATGATCATCAACCTCCCCGGCGGCCGCTCGATCGTCGTCGATGCCAAGGTTCCCCTCGAGGCCTTTCTGGATGCGCAGGCGACGACAGACGAGGGCGTGAGGAGCGGGAAGCTGGCGGACCATGTGCGCCAGGTGCGCGATCACGTTACCAAGCTTGGCGCCAAGGTCTACTGGGATCAGTTTCCCTCGTCGCCGGAACTGGTGGTCTTGTTCCTGCCCGCCGAAGCCATCTATATGGCCGCGCTCGAGCAGGATGCGCTGCTGATCGATCACGGCGTCAAACAGAA
>JBBQII010000710.1:0-2436 GCA_038324795.1 Gemmatales bacterium | reverse complement strand
GAAGGCCGCTGCTCCGCCCGCCGTTTCGAGCGAGCAGCCGTTGCCGGGGCTGTTCGATTACGAAAACCCTCTGAGCGACGCGCTCACTCCTCCGAATGCGAAGCCCAACCGCTTCTGGGCAAAGGCTGACTACCTGCTTTGGTGGATGTCGAAATCGGACGCCACCCCCCTCATCCAGCGGATCCCGGACAGTCTGGGGACGGCCGCGTCGTTCCCGGCCGGTTCGGGCCAGACGATCTTCCCGGGTGACAATCGGCTGGATTACGATTCGTTCAGCGGCGTGCGCATCAATGCGGGCGCGTGGCTGAACCGCGAAGGGACTTGGGGCATCGACGTCAGCGGCTGGTATCTCGAGAACCGCGACATCGGTGCTTCCTACGCCTCCAACGGCTCGCCGATCCTGACCCGCTTCTACAACGACATTGGCGGCTCACAGGAAACTTACCTGCTGTTCTCCAGCATTGACCCGGCCAATCCCTACGGCGGCACGCTCAGCGCGTCGGCTGCCGTCAGCGACATGTACAATGCCGATGCCAGCATTCGCGTCAACGGCTACGCCATCTTCTCCGACACTGCGGACTACCTGTTCGGCATGCGGTACATGAGCTTCCAGGAATCGCTTTCGATCAATGGGCAGGCGTTCCTGCCGGACGGGCGTACGCTGGTGGTGTCGGACAACTACCGCGTGCGGAACAACTTCTACGGTGCCCAGATCGGCATCGCGTCACGCTGGGTCGGCCTGTATGGCTTCAGTCTGGACAGCACTCTGAAGCTCGCCGTCGGCGGCACGTCCCAGAAAGTGTCGATCAGCGGTAACAATGCCTTCATCAGCCCGGATGGCTCAGTTGACGCTCAGAACACTGGCTTGTGGACGACGGCGTCGAACATCGGCAACTACAGCCGCTCGCAATTCACGGTCATCCCGGAACTGAACCTGAATTTGAACTACAGCGTGACCGATCGCCTGGCGATCTTCGCCGGCTACAGCTTGATGGCGGTCAGCAACGTTGTCCGCGTCAGCAACGCCATCAATACGAACGTGAACGAATCGAGCGTCCGCTACATCAACAGCACTCAGGTTTCGGATGCGGCCAACCCGGGCTTCACTTTCACCGACAGCCGTCTCTGGATCGGCGGTTGGACCTTCGGTATCCGGCTGGAATACTAAGCGGCGTTACCCGGTTGGCCGGAAGCGCGAGCGACAGAGGCTGAATGCCGTCGCTTGCGCTTCCGGCCAGTGTTCCTTCACCCCGGAACCGGGAACAAATCTCGTGAACGTCCCTTCCTGGCTCCTACATCCGGCAATCCTCGTCGGCATCGGCGGGGCGGTCGGATCAAACGCCCGATACTGGATCGGGCACTGCTTCCGCCAGCAGGCGTGGGCGAAAGACTACTTCTGGGGCACGTTCACGATCAATGTGACCGGCTCGATACTGCTGGGAGTGATTGCGGCGTTATGTCGCGACCGAATGGGGCCGGCCTTCCTGCTGTTGGGTACCGGCTTCTGCGGCGGGTACACGACGTTCTCAACCTTCTCGCTGGAAGTGACCGAGTTCATCCATGCCGGCCGCTGGGACCTGGCCGCCATCTACATGGCGACATCCATCATCGGCGGCGTCGTGGGATTCGTGGCTGCCTACCTGGCGATTCGCTGACTATGCACCGCACCGCCTGACTGCCTCAAGACACTGCGCCCCCAGGGGAGACTCGCGCCAAACCGTGAGACTCGCTGCAGAACTGGCAGGATTCAAGTCGATGATCTGCTGTTTGGGCCTGAACGAACTCGAGACTCAACACACCCGCACGACGACCACGGTCACATTGTCGAACGCCCCTTCGAGAATCATCTGATTCACCAGCCGGCGCGCGGCCTTCTCGGCGGAACCGGCGGCCTGCATCGCCGCGGCCATCTGGGCGCGCGGCATCTGGTTCGACAGGCCGTCGGTACACACCAGCAGCCAGTCGCCGACATCCACTTCCAGCGAATAGTGATCGGGGTAGACGTCGCGTCGGCCGCCGATCGCCTGCTGCAACTCCGATCGCTGTGGATGCCGTTCCGCCTCTTCCTCGGTCAATTGCCCCAGCGCGACCAACTGACTGACGAGCGTATGGTCGTGGGTAATCTGCGACATGCGCCCGCCACGGAGGTGGTACACCCGGCTGTCGCCCACGTGGCCGATATACACTTGCCGCCCGTCGAACAGCACCACCTCGGCCGTGCAGCCCATGCCGCGATGGTTGTCGAGTTTGTGCGCCTCTTCGTTCACCAGTCTGTTCGCCACGTGCAGGGCATCGTCGATCAGTTGCCGGAACGAAACCGGCTCCCCGGCCGGCGGTCGGTTGAGCAGCAACTCCGTGAACGGCGGATGACGCAGGAAGAAATCGCGGACCGCCTGAATGGAGATCGCCGCCGCCAGTTCCCCGCTTGCCATGCCA
>JBBQII010000709.1:0-2438 GCA_038324795.1 Gemmatales bacterium | reverse complement strand
TGGATGACTTTGTGATTTCGCCCTCCTGATCGGATTGTTGGGACCTGTTCATGCGATATTCGCGCGTGCATCTCGAATCGATCGGCTATGAACTGGCACCCGTCGTGGTGTCGACGGCCGAGCTTGAAGAGCGACTGCAGCCGCTTTACCAGGCGCTGCATATGCCTTCCGGGCAGCTTGAAGCCCTCACGGGCATCAGCGAGCGGCGCTGGTGGAATAAGGACTATGCCCTCTCGACGGGCGCAGTGGCGGCCGCACGCAAGGCGCTGGCACGCTCGAACGTCTCGCCGCAGGACATCGACGTGCTGATCTATGCCGGTGTCTGTCGCGAACAGTTCGAGCCGGCCACGGCCTGCCGGGTGGCCAGCGAACTGGGTATCAGTTCGGATGCCAGTGTGTTCGATCTCAGCAACGCCTGCCTGGGCGTGCTCAACGGCATCGTCGAAGTGGCCAACCGCATCGAACTGGGACAGGCCCGCGCGGGGTTGGTCGTCTCCTGCGAGACAGCGCGCGAGATCAACGAGACGATGATCGACCAGATGGTGCAGACTCGTTCCATGGAGACGTTCAAGACGGCCGTCGCCACGCTGACCGGCGGCAGCGGCGCGGTGGCCGTTCTGGTGGTTGACAGGGAACTGGCCACTGGTGGCCGGCGCAAGCTGCTCGGCGGTGTGACGAAGAACGCGCCGCAGCATCATGGGCTGTGTCGCTGGGGTTGGGAGACGTTTCTGCCTTCCATGTTCGATCGCATGCTGGGCAACCCGATCCTGAAGAAGACCTATGAAACGGGGATGAAGCACTGCGTTACCCCGTTCATGGCCACCGATGCAGGTTCGGTCCTGAAGTACGGGGTCGATCTCGGCACGCGCACCTGGAAATCGTTCCTCACCAAGGTGAACTGGGGGGTCGAACAGGTCGACAAGGTCATCTGCCATCAGGTCGGGGCGGGGCACCGCGAAGCGATGCTGCGCACGCTGGGCATCCCGGTCGAGAAGGACTTCTCGACGTTCGAGTATCTCGGCAACATCGGCACCGTGTCGCTGCCGCTCACGGCGGCACTCGCTGAAGAGCGCGACTTTCTGCGGCCGGGCCACCGCGTCGGCTTCCTGGGGATTGGCAGCGGCCTGAACTGCCTGATGCTGGGGCTCGAGTGGTGAGCGAACTCTATCCCTTCACGGGCAAGACTCTCGACCGCGGCGGCCTGCGCATGAACTACCTTGATGAAGGTCAAGGCTCCCCCGTGGTCATGGTGCACGGCAACCCGACCTGGTCGTTCTACTATCGCAATCTTGTGCTGAGCCTGCGTGATCGCCATCGTTGCATCGTGCCCGACCACATCGGGTGCGGCCTGTCCGACAAGCCGGGCGATGACCGGTACGACTACAGCCTCTCGAGCCGCATCGCGGACTTCACGGCCCTGCTTGACGAGTTGAAGATCGAGCGTTGCTCGCTGGTCGTGCACGACTGGGGCGGCATGATCGGCATGGCCTGGGCCGTGCGCAATCCCGATCGCGTGAGCAAGATCGTTGTGCTGAATACCGGGGCGTTCCATCTGCCGCCGGGCAAGAAGTTCCCGCCATCGCTGTGGCTGGGCCGCAATACGCGGCTGGGCGAATGGCTGATCCGCCGCTGCAACATGTTCTGCCGTCGCGCGGCTGCCATCGGCACGCAGCGGAAGCGCATGTCGGCAGCGGTTCGGGCGGAGTACCTGCGGCCGTACGATTCATGGGACCACCGTATTGCAGTGGCGCGTTTCGTGCAGACGATACCGTTGAAGCCGACCGACCCGGGCTACCAGATCGTCAGCGAAGTCGGCGACGGGTTGAGCCGACTGGCCGACAAGCCAATGCTGATCGCCTGGGGCATGAAGGATTTCGTCTTCGACCATCACTTTCTCGCGGAGTGGCAACGCCGCTTTCCGAACGCGGAAGTGATGCGATTTGACGATGGCGGGCACTACATCCTTGAAGACGCGACAGAGGAGATCGTCCCGCGCGTGCGCTCGTTCCTCGAGGGGGCATGATCACCAACGTCTGCACCCATCTGGAACGACTTGCGAAGGAAGAACCCGATCGCCCGGCCATCATCATCGCGGCCACGGGCGAAACCCGCACGTTTCAGCAACTTCATGAACAAAGCAATCGGCTTGCGTCCGGCCTGCAGCGGCTCGGCATCACGCGCGGGCTGCGCACCGTGCTGATGGTGCCGCCGAGCCTGCCGTTTTTCGAACTGACGTTCGCATTGTTCAAGATTGGTGCCGTCCCGGTGCTCATCGACCCGGGCATGGGCATCCGCAATCTGGGCGTTTGTTTGACGGAAGCGGACCCGGCAGCGTTCATCGGCATTCCCAAAGCGCATCTCGCACGCCGATTGCTTGGCTGGGCAAAAGCGACGCTAAAGATCACCGTGACCACGGGAAGCTGGGGCGCGAAGCACAC
>JBBQII010000708.1:0-2443 GCA_038324795.1 Gemmatales bacterium | reverse complement strand
GCAACCTGATGTTAGTATCGCGGCATCGTCGGGTCCACTTTCTCCGCCCAGGCGAGGATGCCGCCCTGGAGATTCACCACGTTCGTGAAGCCCTGTTGTTTCAGCAACTCGACCGCCTTGGCGCTGCGGCCGCCCATCTTGCAGTGGACAACGATTTCCTTGTCCCGGGGTAGTTCCCCGAGGCGATTGCCCAGTTCCGGCAGCGGGATCAGCACGTTGCCCGGGATCTGGCAGATCTGGTACTCGTTCAGGTTGCGCACATCGAGTAGCAGGAAGTTGTCATTGCGATCGAGCTTCTTCTTCAACTCGACGACAGTCATCTCGCCGCTCGCGGCGTCGCCTTTCTTCGGCGGTACGACGCCGCAGAACTGCTCGTAATCGATCAGCGCATGAATCGTCGGGTTGTCCCCGCAGATGGGGCACTTCGGGTTGCGGCGGAGCTTGAACTCGCGGAACTTCATGGCCAGCGCGTCGTAGTGCAGCAACCGGCCGATGAGCGGATCGCCCTTGCCGATGATCAGCTTCACTGCTTCAGTCGCCTGAATGACGCCGATGACGCCGGGCAGGATGCCCAGCACGCCGCCTTCCGCGCAACTCGGCACCTCGCCCGGGGGCGGCGGTTCCGGGTAAAGGCAGCGGTAGCACGGCCCTTTGAACGGATAGAAAACCGACGCCTGGCCATCGAAACGGAAGATGCTGCCGTACACGTTCGGCTTTTTCAGCAGCACGCAGGCATCGTTCACAAGGTAACGCGTCGGGAAATTGTCGGTGCCGTCGATGATGATGTCGTACGGCTCGAAGATGCGCATCGCATTCTTCGAGGTCAGGTGCTCTTCATAGAGATCAACCTTCGTTTCGGGGTTGATCGACAGGATGCGGTCGCGGGCCGAGTGCAGTTTGGGCCGACCGACATCGGCGGTGCCGTGGGCGATCTGCCGCTGCAGGTTGCTGAAGTCAACGATGTCGAAGTCGACGATGCCGATCCGACCTACGCCTGCGGCCGCCAGGTAGAGCGCCAGCGGCGAGCCGAGGCCGCCGGCCCCGATCAGCAGGATCCTGGCCGCCTTCAGCTTCAACTGCCCTTCCATGCCGACCTCGGGCATGATCAGGTGCCTGCTGTAGCGGGCGATTTCAGCGGACGAGAGCGTGTCGGTCATGATGGGTGGTTCTCGCGGACTGGATGTTTCAAGCCATTCTATGGCGGCGATGTCGAACGGTGTTTGAGATGCCTTGCAAGAGAGTCATCGAGTACCGCACCAGAAACGCGAAAATTCATCGTTCGAATTGCTGCATGCACAGTTGCCAGATCAGGCAGCAGGTTTTCGTTGGCTGCTCGTTCCAGAACTCCTACGGCTCCGGTGAAGAGCAACCCGAGCGACATTGCCTGAAGCCGGCCGGCCGACTCGTCGATCATCAACTCGGCATTCATTTCCACGGCAAGACTGATCGCGGCAACCTCTCCTGCACCTAGGCTTGGCAAGTGCAGTGGATTGACGGGTGAACGAATCGAGACCCAAGACGGTGGGGATGCAATGAAGTTCGTCACTTCCAGCGGTGCCTGCGGATGCGACATTTCAGCCGCAACGGCTGTCGGAATGACCACCTGCCCGTAAATGGCCGGCAGAATGTCCTCCAACCCCAGGCGAATGAGCAGATTGATGGGTGAATTGTCGGAGACGATCAGGGACACAGGGGCTCACTTCTGAAACATGCGATCCAGATTGGCGCGATCAACCTCCAAATCTTCAATCGAGTACGGCATGTAGATGTCGCGTTTAGTCATCCACTTTTCGAAATCCCAGATGTTGTCGATCCCCAGCATCTGCTGCGTTTCGTAACGGCTCAACTTACGTGAAGTGTAGCCGTCCTCGGCGATTGCCTCGATCGCGGCGCGTGCCAGGTCGGGGCCGAAGGCTTCATGCAGCGGCTCCGCAAGATGGTCCGGAATCTCGAAAGTGACTTGTTGCATCGCAACGCTCTCCATTTTCATTCAAGCTATCACGCCCGCTGAACGAGGGCAACGCGGCTAAAATTTCCTGTCTCGCCGTTCACCGATTCCCGCAGGAAAATAACCGGGAAATTCGGCCGCTTTGATTTGCACGCCGCGAAACGCGTTCTAGATAAATGTGTCGGCGGTGCTTGCCCGGTTCGCTCAGCACATTTGGCCGACAAGTCGAACGCCCTCGACGTCTTCCTCGAAAAGGCAAACCGGTCGAAAGACTGGGGCGCAAAGCGTTGGGTTTTGACCGTTCCGAGGGGGGAACGGACAAGGCTGCCAGGCTACCGAAGGGATGGACGGGACCCGTAAGTACGTCTGGTATCCGGGCTTCGCAAGAAGCCCGGATTTTTTTATGCGCCGACATTCCGCAAGCGGCTATGCACCTTCCCGATTGATCCGATCAATCATCAACCGCAGCCTTCCCAACTGACGCCGATCGAAGCG
>JBBQII010000707.1:0-2445 GCA_038324795.1 Gemmatales bacterium | reverse complement strand
CTCGGCAAATACAAGAGTGTCGCCTGCCTTTATCCGCACTCCGCGGATCAGGCGGATATCCGCTTCCGGTCGTTCGAAACGTGCCGCGAAAAGCTCGCGGCAATATGCGAAGGCGAAATCGTGAACCGGTAGCAGGCAGTTGCACCAAGAACGGAGGAGGAGCCCGCACCAAACCGACACTTAACAGCACTCACGGCAACCGACTTCGAAGGAAAAAGGTACGCGCCCACGCGAATGAGCGTCACTTCAGCGGCGCATCACCAGAAGAGGAAGTTCTTGTGGCGGCCTGCCTCACTCGCCCGACGGCCGTATGTCGTCCCCGGTCCACTTTTTCAACCACGCCTGCACCTCGTCCCGATACGCCTCCACTTGGGACCGCGAGGGGCAGTCGCCGACGGCCACCTTCGCCCCGTCCCTGAACCCCACTGCCAGGCCGTATGTGTCTGCGGAGTCACTCCATTTTTCGGTGCGAACCCTCACCGTTGTCACCTCGTCCAACCGTCGAACGTTCGGGGCGGATTGCGAGAACGGCCCCGAAAAGGCGACGTACACGACCCGACCGGCTGGCCCGTCGAGGGACAGCCAAGTCCCGCCCCCGGCCACCGCCGCGAAGAAGAACATTCGGAGCGCCAGTGCCCCCAGAGCGATCACGGCGGAAAAGGCCGTCAACACGCCGAACCCTTGCCACTTCGGGGCGAACAACAGCTCGTAGGGGGCGAGCAGCGTAAACAGGCCGCCGGTGAAAGCGAGCAGCCGGGTCAGGACAGTCATGCGAGTAGTCACCGCCACGCGGCTCTCCGTGACGACGACTGCGGTCATCTGGTCCTACGGGTTGCCGACGGCTTGGCCGGCTTGCCTCCGCCACCGGACGAATCCATGCAAGCCGCGGGAGTGTTGACGTGAAAGTTGCCTTTCCCATCATCTAATCGCCGCACGCACCTAAGTTGCCATGCCGATGATGACTTCCACCGCCGTGGTATTCTGGCCATTGATCTCAGCAAAATACAAGAGTGGCCCGCCTTCTCCGATCTATTCCTTCAGTTCGAGCGCGACCGTCGCGTCGATCGTTGCCGACTGGCCCGTTTCGATGTTCGAGAATCGCTCGACATCCAGGTCGAACCGCTCCCGGATCTCGGCCACTGTTGATTTCATGATGACGGCTCGGTTACTGAAGCGGCGTTCTTCTGTCGGTACCGCAAGCCCAGCAGCGCGAAGCCAATCATCGGGATTCCGATGTCGGTGTAGAAAACGGCCCCTGCATTGCCCGGTGCGAAGTTCTTTGCGACGATCATCTGGTGAACGTGTCCTATGGCCGCTCCAAGGAGAAAACAACTGGGACCGACCACCGCGGCGATCCGCAGTCCGAACGAACCGCGAAACGCGAGAAACCCGACAACGGAAAACCCAAGACTCGCCATCCCGACTTCCGCCTGGAAGGGACTTTGTTCCCAGCCGATGAACCTGGCCGTCATGGTGCCGAAAAAGACATGGAGCACGAAGTTGTAGAAGAATGAGAATCCGATGGAGAACAGGAGGAAGTACGCAAACAATTCTTTAACCAGGATCGCGGATGTCAGCGGACGAACGCTCCGCCATGACGAGAACACGGCAGCGATCAACCCCAGCACCATAAAGCTGAGGGTGAAGTTCTCCAAAGCGAGGCGAAGGAACAATTCCATGCGTCGTCCCGGACCGAGTACGATAACGAAGAGTCACCATGCAGCTATTCTACACCGATCAGTTCGTACTCCCTCTTCCCGATGCGCACACGTTCCCGATGGCGAAGTATAGCCTGCTTCGCGAACGGGTGTTGGCATCGGGATGGATCGAGCCGCAACAGACGATTGTTCCTCATGCCGCCAACGACGATGAACTTGCACGGGCTCATTCGCCTGAGTACATCCGTGCGGCGACCGATGGCCGTTTGTCGTCCGATGCGATAAAGAAGATCGGCTTTCCGTGGTCGCCGGAGTTGATCGAACGTTCCCGGCGGTCGAGTGGGGCCACCATCGAGGCCTGCCGCGCGGCGGTGCGCGATGGCTGCTCGATCAATCTCGCCGGCGGGACCCATCATGCGTTTCACGCGCATGGCGAAGGCTACTGCCTGTTTAACGACAGCGTCGTGGCGGCCCGGGCCATGCAGACCGAGGGACGCATCCGCCGCGTGCTGGTGATTGATCTGGATGTGCATCAGGGCAACGGCACCGCAGCGCTGTGCCGGGATGACCCGACGATTTACACGTTCTCGATGCACGGGGCGAAGAACTACCCGATTCACAAGGAAGTCAGCGATCTGGACATTGCACTACCGGACCGCACTGAAGATACTGCGTATCTGGATGCGTTGACGCGTGGCCTGCACCAATCGATGGAGGATTCATTGCCCGATCTGGCGATCTACCTCGCGGGCAGCGATCCGTACTTTGACGATCGCCTGGGTCGGCT
>JBBQII010000706.1:0-2449 GCA_038324795.1 Gemmatales bacterium | reverse complement strand
CATCGATAGGGCAACGCCGCAAGCAGCTGTTTCCCTTGCGAAATCGTTGATCTTTCGACGATTCGGCTTCGGAAAATCGCGATCGCAGTCAGAACAGATTTGTAATTGTTTCCCATGGAATGTAAGACATGCTCCATCGCTGTAACTTCGTGTCCTTCGTGAATCATCATGAGCAAACTCTCCGACGACCTGTATTCCGCACTCAGCGCCATTCCGCTGATCGACCCGCATTCCCACATCGAGCCACTCAGCCCGGTTTCGCGCACGCTCGATGATATCCTCGGCTATCACTACTACACCGAACTGGCGCACTCAGCGGGCATGAGCCAGGCACCGCTGGCGAAGGATGTGTCGCCGCGCGAGCGCGTTCGCGCCATCGTCGGGCACATGGACCGTTACGACAACACGGCCCAGTACGCCTGGTTCCTCGACATCGCGAAGAACTTCCTCGGCTTCACCGGCAACCGCATCACCGCCGCCGATGCCGACACGCTGTTCGACACGGCCGAGAAGACGTTCGCGCAGAAGGATTGGGAAGAGCAGGTCTTCAAGAAGTCGAACCTCGAAGCGATCTTCCTGACCAACGAGTTCGACGACCCGCTCGAAGGCTTCGATACGAAGCGCTACATCCCGTGCTTGCGGACCGATGCCCTCGTCTTCGGCACCGAAGACGCCGCCATCATCGGCCGACTGGCGAAGGCGACCGGCGTGGAAGCTCGCGACCCCGCATCGTGGAAGAAAGCGATCAGGGCGCTTTTCGAGAAGTTCACCGCGAAGGGGGCCAAAGCCTGCGCCATCTCACTGCCGCCGAACTTCATCCCATCGAAAGAAAGCAGCCCGGTCTTCTGGATGCTGGCCGAGCATTGTCGGGAGTTCAAGCTGCCGTTCGATCTCATGATCGGCGTCAACCGCAAGGTCTACCGTAATGGCGTTTATCAGGGGCAGGACCTGTTCGACCAGCGGACATCGCTGATCCAGTACCAGGAACTGTTCAACGCCTTCCCCGACGTCAAGTTCCCTGTTTCGGTACTGACATCGGTGCAGAATCAGGAACTGGTCAGTTACTCGTGGATCTTCCCGAACGTCTACCCCAACGGGCACTGGTGGTACAGCAACATCCCCGCCTACATCACCAACGACCTTCGCGGTCGGCTGCAAGCGGTGCCGAAGACGAAGCTCGTCGGCTACTACAGCGATGCCTACAAACTCGAATTCGTGCTGCCCAAGTTCAGCATGTACCGCCGGGTGCTGGCCGAGTTGCTCGCCAGCGAGTTCGTCGAAGTGAAGCGCCTGACCGAGACTGAAGCGATCGCCCTCGGCAAGCGTCTACTTCGCGACAATGTGCGCGAAATCTTCAACGTGTGATTCAAGAACCTCTCCGGAGTGATAACGATGATGCGATCACTGATGCTGACGGCATTCGTCGGCGCGACCATGCTGACTACCGCCCGTGCCGAAGAGCCAAAGCCGATCCGGGCGCTGCTCGTCATCGGCGGCTGCTGCCACGATTACGCGAAGCAGAAGGAGATCCTGACGAAGGGCATCTCCGACCGCGCCCACGTCGAATGGGTCATCGCTTACGACGACGACAAGGGCACAAAGAAGTTGAACCCCGTCTACGACAAGGCCGACTGGGCCAAGGGGTTTGACGTTATCGTTCACGATGAATGCACCGCCGACGTCAAGGATCTGAAGATCATCGAAGGGATCATCAAGCCGCACCGCGATGGCATTCCCGCAGTCGTGCTGCACTGCGGCATGCACTGCTACCGCAGCGAAGGCTACCCGAAGATGACGCCCTGGTTCGAACTGACGGGCCTGCAATCGACAGGCCACGGCCCACAGGCCCCCATCAGCCTGGTATTCGCCGACAAAGACAGCCCCATCACCAAGGGGATGAGCGATTGGACCACTGTGAACGAAGAGCTTTACAACAACATTACCGGCAAACTACTGGAGACCGCGCAGCCGCTGATTCGCGGCAAACAGGTAAACAAGGGGAAAGACGGCAAGGAATCGACCGCCGAGACGATCGTCGCCTGGACGAATACCTACAACGGCAAGGCGAAAGTGTTCGCCACCACGCTGGGCCACAACAACACCACCGTGGAAGACCCGCGTTACCTCGACCTGGTCACCCGCGGCCTGCTCTGGAGCACCGGCAAGCTCGACACGCACCTGAAACCGGCCCGCCAGGCGTTGCCGAGCAAGTAACGTGTAGTGAGTTGAATAGAATCGCAAACACAGGCAATCTGCGCAGCCCGGGCAGCTTCCGCTTTTCGGGCATTCCCGGCTTGCATTGGTCGGGCGGAACGTTATTCTCCCCACCGCGCTGCGGCTGTCCCGCGGCGGTGGGTGAGAGATTCAATGTCTGTTCCTGTACTGCTACTGACGAGTATGCTGATCGCGGCCCCGCCGGCCGAACCGGTCCCTGTTCCCCGTTGGGAAA
>JBBQII010000705.1:0-2451 GCA_038324795.1 Gemmatales bacterium | reverse complement strand
TCTGCTTTGCGCTGGCGGTATTGGCGAAGGCGTCGGCCCTGGCGTTCGGCGTCATCATCATGGGCATGATTGAACTGCATCGGCTTTACTTGATGGGTGACTGGCGGCAATTGTGGTCCGCGACTCGGTTGTTTCGGCGTGAGGCAATCCAGGTCGTCGGACTGGGCCTTCTGGCGACCTTCATCTACTGCGGCTGCGACTGGCGGATCGACCGGGGGTTGTTGACCTCCGCCGAGAAGCTGCCGCCCGGGGCAGGGCGGGTTGCGGCGATTGCGGTTGTCGAACATCTGCCGCTGTTCCCGAATGCGGCCCAGGGGCTGATCTATCAGATTCAGCATAATTTCCGCGGGCATGGCGCTTACGTTGCCGGCGAGTGGCATCATCGGGCCGTCTGGTACTATTTCCCGCTGGTGCTGTCGATGAAACTCACCGTCCCGATCCTGCTGCTGATGGCGCTGACACTTGTCGTCCGGCCGCGCGGCTACGCGCACGTGCTGGGCCTGACGGTCGCCGCATTGCTGCTGTTCACTCTCAACTGCAGGGTGCAGATTGGCGTACGACTGGTGCTGCCGGTGTTGTCGCTGCTGCTGATCTGCCTGGCGGTGGCCGTGATGCGAACGGTGCCTGCCGCGAAGCGTCGCATCGCCCTTCCCGCCATTTGCGCGGTGCTGATGGTGCCGATGCTCGGCATCTGGCCGCACGGGCTGTGCTACTTCAACCCGCTGTGGGGCGGGCCGGAGACCGGCTACCGGCACTTGAGCGACAGCAACTACGATTGGGGCCAGGGTGTGGCCGAGCTCGACCGCTGGCGCGACGAACGGGCGGACGCCCCCGTAAAGGTGTGGTACTATGGGGCCGACCCGCGCATGCTTGCGCGTACCGAGAGCCTGCCGCTGCACAACCTTGAAGTGAAGGATGAACAGCATCTGCGGCAGCAGATGGGGCCGTGCTATCTTGCCGTGGGAACGACGATCCTACACTCCAACCCGGCCCCGACCGAAGCCGGCCGGCGCATGATCGATCTGTTGAAATCGAAACACCCGGTGGCACGCACGATGACGTTCTTCATCTACGATTTCACCGAGCCGACACGTTTGGCCGCCAACCCGTGATTCTACCCCCGCCATTCTCGAATGCGATGATTCTCACCGGGCCGACCGCCTCGGGCAAGTCGGCCCTGGCGCTCGACGTGGCCGAGCGCTTGGGAGCCGAGATCATCGCGATGGACTCGATGACGCTGTACCGCGGCATGGACATCGGCACGGCCAAGCCCTCATCTGAGGATCGCCTGCGGGTTCCGCATCACCTGATCGATGTGCTCGACCCGTGGCAGCGAGGCAGCGTTGCCTGGTGGTTGGACGAAGCGAAGAAGGCCGTGGCCGATATCGAATCACGCGGCCGACAGGCGCTGTTCGTGGGCGGCACGCCATTCTACCTGAAGGCGCTTGTGCATGGCCTGTTCGACAGCCCGCCGGTAGATGCCGAACTGCGCCGCCGGCTGGAAAAGGAGGCCGCCACGATCGGCCCAGCCGAATTTCATGCGAAACTGATCGCGGTTGATCCACCTTCGGCATCGCGGTTGCACCAGAATGACACCCGTCGGCTGGTGCGCGCGCTCGAAGTATGGTGCCTGACCGGCAAGCCGCTCAGCGAGTGGCAGCAGCAGAACTGGTGGGGCGAAACACCGGAGAAACTGGTTGATGATTTTCCGCGTTGCCTTGTCGTCGATCTGCCGAGGGAACAGTTGTACGAACGCATCAACAAGCGTGTCGAGCTGATGGTTGCCGAAGGTTGGATGGAGGAAGTGCGAACGCTGCGATCATCGCCCGACGGCTGGAGCAAGGAGTCAGCGCACGCGCTGGGCTACAGGGAAATGGGTGCTGTTCTCGATGGCCGAATGACGCTGCCTGATGCAGTTGCCGAGGTGCAGCTTCGGAGTCGCCAATTCGCCAAGCGACAGTTGACATGGTTCCGCGGGCTGGCCGGTTGCCGGTTTGTCGAAGGGAAATTGACAATCGACCTCTGGCATAGGAAAATGTCGTAGATTGGGGTGAAGGGATTGCTGCCCACTTTGGGGACCGCGATGAAGAAGGTCACGTTTCAGGTTCTGGAAGGCGTCGACAAAGGCCGCGTCTTCAAGGAGCTCGCCATCCCAGTCACGATCGGCCGCGAAGAAGGCAATTTGCTTCGCCTCAACGACGAGCGCGTCAGCCGTTTCCATGCGAAGGTTCAGCAGGAAGACGGCGACATCATCATTACCGATCTGGAAAGCACCAATGGTACCCGCGTGAACGGGGCTCCGGTACAGATTCGCCGGTTGCGGGCAGGCGACCAGGTTGGCATCGGCCGCTCCATGCTGCTGTTCGGAACGTTGGAAGAGATCGCCGCCCGCCGGGCCAGTAACAAGCCGACCGCCCGCGCCAAGAATTACACCGAAGGGGCCACCGTAGC
>JBBQII010000704.1:0-2460 GCA_038324795.1 Gemmatales bacterium | reverse complement strand
GCGGGCCGCAAAGCCTCCAGCACTTCGCTCAGCATCACTGGCCGATGTTCGCCCTGCGGGGTGCTGCGGCGGAACGCCATCATCGATTCCTCTGGTGCATTGCGTGAATGGGGTGATTATACTTGGTGCATGCTTCGCTTCCTGCTGAATCGGCGTGAATGGTTGCGTGTCGGCGGTCTGGGCCTGTTGGCCGGGACCGCGCCGGCGTCGTCGCCGGCCGCGTTGAAGGCACGCGCGAAATCGGTGCTGATCGTCTATACCCCCGGCGGGATGAGCCACTTTGAAACGTGGGACCCGAAGCCCGATGCCCCGGCCGAGATCCGCGGCGCGTTTGGTTCCATCACGACGTCTGTCCCCGGCATCCGCTTCGGCGAACATATGCCGAACATCGCCAAACGGGCTGACCGATTGACCGTTCTGCGCAGCATGTCGCACGATGATATGGACCACGGCAGCGCCACCTATCTGGCGATGACCGGCGTGTTCCACCAGAAGAAATCGGGCAACCCGCCGATCACGCCGAACGATCACCCGACCTACGGAGCGGTGCTGAAACGCGTGCGCCCCGAACGCAAGCTGCCCTACACGGCAGTGCATGTGAATGGCCCGGTACTGGCCCCGCGACTGGCGGCCCCCGGACAGTTCGGCGGCTTCCTGGGCCGCAACTTCGAGCCATTGATCGTCGGCGACGTCAGCGGCGATTCCAATCCGCTCGCCGATCTCGAACCGCGCGGCGACCTTCCCGCGATCCGGCTCGACAGCCGGCGGAAACTGCTCGCCTCGCTGGATCTCGCGTCAGCCGATCTCGGCCGACAGGCGTCACGCAGTTATCTGACCGGGCAGGCCTTCGACCTGTTGAATTCCGAGAAGTTCCGCACCGCGTTCGACCTTGACCGCGAACCTGAACGGCTGCGCGATCGCTACGGGCGGCATCGCTCGGGACAGGCTTGCCTGCTGGGTCGGCGGATGATCGAAGCGGGCGTACCGCTGGTCACGGTCTTCTTCAACCACGGCATCCGCGGCCAGGACGACGACCCGGACAATACCGACGAATACGGCTGGGACACGCATAACGACATCTTCGGCGCGATGAAGAACCATCTGCTGCCGCGCTTCGACGCGAGCTTCGCATGTCTGCTCGATGATCTCGAACAGCGTGGTCTTCTCGACAGCACGCTCGTTGTGTGCATGGGCGAGTTCGGCCGGGCGCCGATAGTGGCGATTGAGAAAAGCTTTGCGGGCAACAACCCCGGCCGCAAGCACTGGGCCATGTGCTATTCGATCGCCCTCGCCGGGGCAGGCGTTCGCCGTGGGGCAACCTACGGTGCCTCGGACAAGCAGGGGGCTTATCCCTCGTTGAACCCCGTCTCCCCTCCCGACCTGGCAGCGACGATGTTCGCCTCACTCGGCATCGACCCCGCCAGCCACTTCATGGACACCGCCGATCGACCGTACGCAATCGCTTCCGGAAGCCCGGTGACGGGGTTGTTCGGTTAATTAGCCGCGATCCGTCGCGTGGAATCGACCTCGTAGTGTACACGTCCACGTGTGCACGAGTTGGCGGCGCGTGAAATCGCACACGAGGACGTGTACGTTACGCCCGTGCCTCGGGGTCGCGGGTCGCGGCGCGTTTCGCTCGCTTTCCGCCCGGTTTCGGGGTAAGGTGAATGTAGATCGTTGAACGAACCGGGAGCCCGCTTCATGCGTCTGACGCTGCGAACGCTGCTGTCTTACCTCGATGATACGCTGCCTGCCTCCGAAGCCCGCGCGATGGGCGAGAAGGTAGCGGAGAGCGACGTCGCGCCGGAATTGATTGAACGGATCGCGAAGGTCACCCGCCGTCGCGGGCTTTCGTCGCAGGCGGTCATCGGCGAAGCGGATGAGCGCATTGATGCGAACGTCGTGGCCGAGTATCTGGACAATACTCTGCCTGAAGACGAAATCGCCCAACTGGAACAGAAGGCCCTTGATTCCGACGCTCATCTCGCGGAGATCGCCTCCTGCCATCAGATTCTGACGCTCGTCCTCGGCGAGCCGGCCAAGGTCCCGCAGACCGCCCGGCAGCGCATGTACCGTGTCGTCAAAGGCAAAGAAGCACTGCCGTACCGCAAGTCGACCGGCAACGCCGCCGTGGCCGGGATCGATGGACCCGCGTCGGTCGATGATACTCGCGAGTACGACGAGCCTTTGCTGATGGGACTCTCCGGCAACCAGATCGCCTATTCGCTGGCTGGAGCGATCGGGGCGCTGCTGGCGCTCATCGTCGTCATCTACTTCGCCATCCCGACAGCGCGGCCGGCCGCCAATCAGGGGTACGTCGCGCTGGTGCCGGGTCCGATCGACCCGAAGCTGAAGGTGCCCAACGGTCAGCCCGTCAAGAAGATTGAACCGATTACGAAGAAACCGGTCGAGGATCCCAAGAAGATCGACGAAACGCCGATCAAGAAAGAGCCTGTCGAA
>JBBQII010000703.1:0-2495 GCA_038324795.1 Gemmatales bacterium | reverse complement strand
GGCAGGTCCCAGATGAGGATCTCACCCAGGTTGTTGCCCGCCGCCAGCGTGCGCGACTTGCCGACGAACGTGACGGCCGTCACCCAGTCCGCGTCCCACGGGAGATGCCAGGCGAGGGCTGCTTTATCGAATGTCATGATGAACTCCCATCAGCCGACCAGTTCTTCGATCGGGCCGGAATCCTCGGGCGTGGCCCAGACGGGGCGGACGCCGACGTAGTGCTTGACGCGCGGGTCGATGCCGAGCGTCTTGTAGATAGTCGCGAACAGGTCGCCTTCGGTGACGGGGTTCGACTTCACGTCCTTGCCGTCGATATCGCTCTCGCCGTAGAGCTGGCCGCCCTTGATGCCGCCGCCGGCCAATACAGTGCTCCATGAGCGGATGTAGTGGTCGCGGCCCGCGCGATTGTTGATGCCCGGTGTACGGCCGACTTCGCCCATCCAGACGACGAGTGTATCTTCCAGCAGGCCGCGTTCGGCCAGGTCGTTGAGCAGGCTGGACCAGGCGGGGTCAAGCTGGCTGAAGTTCGCCTTATGGCAGACGAAGTTATCCGCATGGCTGTCGTAGTTGTCGTGGCCGACTTCAACGAACGGCACGCCGGCTTCGATCAGCTTGCGGGCCATCAGGCAGCCGCGGCCGAAGTCGGTGTCGCCGTAGCGCTCCTTGGCGGTCACCCAATCCTTGGTGATGTCGAAGACTTCGCGGGCCTTCACCAACCGCCAGGCGCGCTGCTTGGCCATGCGGTGGCTGTCGAACGGCTGGGCGTGATGCTCTTTCACGAACTCTTCTTCAACGAACTTCAGCAGTTCCTTGCGTCGCGTCTCCGCTTCTGGCGTACCCTGCGTGCCGGTAAAGTTGGGCATCTTGCCGTCGCGGCCGATGTTGAACGGTTCGTATTGCGGCCCCAGATAACCCGACCCGGCGTTGCCGGTCGGTCCCATGCGGACGAAACTCGGGAGGTCGGAGTTCGGGTCGCCCAGGTAACGGGCGATCATCGCGCCGATTTCCGGATGGGGTGTGCGCTCACTCATCTTGTAGCAGGTGTGCATATGGTAGATGCCGTCCGGATGGTCCGGCGACTGCGTCTTCATACTGCGGATGATGGCGAGCTTGTCCGCGATCGCGGCCATCTTCGGCAGGTATTCGCACATCTGGATGCCGGTCACCTTCGACGCGATCGGCCGGAACGGCCCGCCCGTGGGCCGACCGGGCTTCATGTCGAAGGTGTCAAGTTGCGATGCCCCGCCGTTCATCCACAGCAGGATGCACTTCTTGCCGCGTTTCTTCGCTTCGGCGGCGACCACGCGGGAAGCGAACACCCCGCCCCAGTTGGCCACCATCGCCCCCGCCGCCGTCCCCAGCGTGCCCTTCAGGAGTGCGCGGCGGGAGATATGTTCAGTGGGGCTGCACAGTTTCTTCATCGCATCACACCTTCGTTTGCAGGCGACCAACTCGAAGACACGTGAACCGGAGAACAAAAACAAGTGAACCACGAATAAGCCGAATCGGACGAACAAGAGCAGATCAGTCAGAGGACGATGCGTTCGCTTTGCAGTTTCTCGGGTTGTCCGAAGTTGGCAAGGATCGCCAGATGATGGCCGGAGAACTTCAGGTAGTTGAACATCTGGGCTCGATCGTATCGAGTCAACTCACGCTCAGCCTTCAGGTCCAGGATGATCTTGTCAAAACAGACAAAGTCAGGCTCAAACCATCTCTCAAGTTGCCGTTGTTTGTAAGAAATCTGGAGAGGCTGCTTGAATCGAAACGGTATCCCGCGCAACTCCAGTTCGATCTTCACACATTCATGGTAAACAGACTCGATAAACCCGCACCCCATCACGTTGTACGCTTCAAAGCACGCACCCACGATCGCGTATGACTCTTCCTTGTAGACGATCTCGGGCATCCGCGACTCTCTTCTCTTGTTCGTCTGATTCGGCTTTTTCGTGGTTCACTTGTCTTTCGATTTCTCAATGATTGAACCGGAACTCCGGGCTGTTCATCAGGACCCAGATGGCCTCGTCGATGTTGCTTGCCGTTTCGCCTTTGGCGGTTGGCAACTTCAGGAAGGCCACGAACTTTGTTCGCTCGGCGTCGCTGGGCGGCCGGCTCAGCACTGTCAGGAACAGGCGGTCGACCTTCTGCTCCCAACTGTCCTTGGATGTCGCCAGCAGTTCGGACAGTGTCCCCTTGCGGCCCTTGATCATCTGCCAGATGTGGCCGTTGTTCAGAAACAGATGTTCGGAGATGCTGCCCTGGAACTCGCCCAGCCCGTCGGTCGGTTCACCGAAGAAGCGCATGAAGTACGAGTCGCCGCTGTTGGGGATGCTGTTGTCCTTGCGTGGCTCCGCATCGAACAGCGTCGCCTGCCGGAACGTGGCAATGATCTCCTCGGCCGAGAGCGGGCGCACTCGCGCCTGCTCATACCACTTCGGCAACGGGTCGGTCACAGGCCCCTTCGCGGTACGCTGGTACGTCTCGCTGTTGACCAGTTC
>JBBQII010000702.1:0-2499 GCA_038324795.1 Gemmatales bacterium | reverse complement strand
ACTGTATAGTGTCGGTTGATCGTTCCCGGAAAACGAGCACTGCCATACGAATAGTACACGCCACGCAGCCAGTCGAAATCATGCGCCCTGGCACCGCGGAACGACTTCATCACTTCAGATCGAATGGCTTCAGCAACAGCGGACAGAATCAAGGCGTTCAACATGCATTCAACGCCATATCCCGCCATATACACCGCTCCGGCGTTGCGGTCGGCACGATATAGAATGGCTGCATCTTCCATACGAATCATGGCACAGCGGTAGAACAGGCGTGCATCGATCGAATGTGGTACGGCAATTCGGGGGCTCGCCGATCGTCCCTCGCGGGCCATATTGTTGACGGGCGCACGTTGCCAAAACGAACAGGCCCCTTTCGGGGCCCGTTCGCCAAGTTGCATCAACTGTTTAGCGGATGAACAGCATTTCACGGTAGGTCGGCATCGGCCACAGATCGTCGGCGACTATGGTTTCCAACTTGTCGGCCGCGGCGCGGACCGCGTTCATTGCCGGCAGCACCTTGTCGCGGTAGTACTTCGCATGGTCGATCGGCTCGCCTTCGGCATGATGCGCGAGGATCGAATCGAGCGACGTCAGGGCCGACTGCAACTGCGACGACAGCGTCGAAATACTCTTGAGGAGTTCGACCGTCGTGCCGGGATCAGCCCCGGCGGCCTTGGTCGCGGTCACCGCGTTCGCCACTTCGGTCTGGTACCGCAGCACGGCGGGCACGATCATCGTCTTGCCCATGAAGCTCGTCAGGCGGGCTTCCACGTTCACGGTCTTGGTGTAGTGTTCACAGTTGATGATGAACCGGCTCTTCAGCTCGCCTTCCGTGTACACCTTGTACTTCGTGAACAGTTCGATCGAGTCCTTGCGGACGATGACCGGCAGGGCATCGACGGTGTTCTTCAGGTTCGGCAGGCCGCGCTTCTCGGCTTCCTTGTGCCATTCTTCGGAGTAGCCGTCTCCGTCGAACAGAACCTTCTTGCTCTCCTTCAGGATCGTGGGCAGCAGTTCCTTGATGGCCGAGGGCAGTGTCTTACCGCTGCCGACTGCCTTCTCCAGGGATGTGGCGATGAAATCCAGCGATTCAGCCACGATCGTGTTAAGCACTGCGTTCGGACCACCGATCGACTGCGATGAGCCGACCGCGCGGAACTCGAACTTGTTTCCGGTGAACGCGAACGGCGAGGTGCGGTTGCGGTCGCCCGCGTCCTTCGGCAGCTTCGGCAGAACGGTGACACCGATATCGAGCTCGCCACCGGGCTTCGTGCTCTTCGCATCGCCGGCTTCGACCTGATTGATGACGTCCTGAAGCTGCGAGCCGAGGAAGATCGAGATGATCGCCGGCGGCGCTTCGTTGGCACCCAGGCGATGGTCATTGGCGGCATGCGCGACGCTGACGCGCAGCAGTTCCGGGTACTTCGCCACCGCGCGGATGACCGCGACGGTGAAGACGAGGAACTGTGCGTTGGCGTGCGGCGTGTCGCCCGGGTTCAGCAGGTTCTCGCCGTCGTCGGTCGCCATCGAGAAGTTGTTGTGCTTGCCCGATCCGTTCACGCCGGCGAACGGCTTCTCGTGAACGAGGAACGCCAGGTCGTACTTCGGGGCGGTGCGTCGCATCACCTCGATCGCCAACTGATTGTGGTCCGTGGCGAGGTTCGAATCCTCATAGATCGGGGCGATTTCGTATTGGCTGGGGGCCACTTCGTTGTGGCGTGTCTTGACCGGGATACCGAGCTTGAACATCTGCGCTTCGCAGTCGGCCATGCAGGCGATGACGCGTTCGGGGATGGCCCCGAAGTACTGATCTTCCAGTTCCTGGCCCTTCGGCGGCGGAGCACCGAACAGGGTACGACCCGCGTTGATGAGGTCGGGCCGGGCGAAGTAGAACTGGCTGTCGATCAGGAAGTATTCCTGCTCGGGGCCGACGCTGGTAAAGACCTTCGTCACCTTCTTGCCGAACAGGGCCAGGATTCGCTTCGCCTGAATCGACAGTGCATCCATCGACTTCAAGAGCGGCGTCTTCTTGTCGAGCGATTCATGCGTCCACGAGACGAACGCGGTCGGGATGACCAGCGTCGCGCCGTTGGGACCTTCCATGATGTACGCGGGGCTGGTCGGATCCCAGGCGGTGTAGCCGCGGGCTTCGAACGTCGCGCGCAATCCGCCGGAGGGAAACGACGACGCATCCGGCTCGCCCTTGATCAGTTCCTTCCCGCTGAACTCGGCGACCGCGCCGCCCTCGCCGTTGGGGGCGATGAAGCTGTCATGCTTCTCGGCGGTGATGCCGGTCATCGGCTGAAACAAGTGCGTGTAGTGCGTGGCGCCCTTCTCCAGGGCCCAGTCGCGCATGGCGCTGGCGACGGCATCGGCGACGCTGGGATCCAGCTTCTCGCCGAGCTTCACCGTGCGCTGGAGGGCCTTGAAGATCGGCTTGGGAAGCCGGGCCTTTTGGATCTCTTCGTTGAAGACGTTCGTCCCGAACAAGTCCTTGAC
>JBBQII010000701.1:0-2504 GCA_038324795.1 Gemmatales bacterium | reverse complement strand
GTACCGTATCCTCAGGCTGCTCGGCGAAGGCGGCATGGGTTATGTGTTTCATGCCGAGGATGAGTCGCTGCAGCGTCCCGTGGCTTTGAAGGTGCTCAAGCCCGAAGTGGCCCTTGAGGACAACGCCAAGGAACGGTTCTTCCGCGAAGCCCGGGCCGCCGCCAAGGTCAGGCACGACAACGTCGTCATGATCCATCAGGTGGCCGAGGACAAGGGACTGGCGTTTCTGGCACTTGAGTACCTCGAAGGCCTGCCGCTCGACAAGTACCTGAAGAAGTGCGGTGAGGTCACGCTCAACCAGGGCATCCGCATCGTCAGGGAGATCGCGATCGGCCTCGCGGCTGCGCATCGGCAGGGGCTGATCCATCGCGACATCAAGCCGGCCAACATCTGGCTGCAGGGGGTCGGCCTGGCCCTGACGCAGACTCCGCAGTCGACCTCGACCGGTTTCCGCGTCAAGATCCTCGATTTCGGCTTGGCGCGGCATGAGGTCGAAGACACGCACCTGACCCGGACTGGCGAAGTGGTCGGCACGCCGGCGTTCATGTCGCCCGAACAGGCGCGTGATCAGCCGATCGACGCCCGCAGCGATCTGTTCAGTCTGGGTGTGATTCTTTACCGCCTGTGCACCGGCCAACTGCCGTTCAGCGGTGCGACGACGATGGCGGTGCTGACATCGCTCGCGGTCGATGACCCTATCCCGCCCAGTGAACTGAACCGGATGATCCCCAACTACCTTCAGGAAGTGATCCTGAAGCTGCTGGAAAAGAAGGCGTCGAAGCGCTATCAGTCCGCGGATGAAGCGGTGGAAGCGCTGGCCGGAATCGAGAACCGGGCCGGGGTGGCATCGCGCATTCGCGATGTGCCCTATAACCTGCCGCCGCCACCGTCGATTGACACCGACGACGAACTGAACGTGCAGCCGACGTTTCGTACGCCCGCCGTGCCGGCCGCGCCGCCGATGCTCGACCTGCCGCCCGCCCGTTCGACGAACAAGCTGTTCATCGGGGCCGGGTTCTTCGGCGTTCTCGTTGCCACGTTCTTCGCGGTGGCTAACAAGAAAGATCCGCCGTACCAGCCTTCACCGGAGCAGGTGAAGATCGTTCCTCGCGATAAGCCGAAATCGGTCGGGATGATGCCCGGGCTGGCGACCGCGCCGTTCGATGGCAAACAGGCCCGCGTGTTTCAGGATTCGTGGGCGAAGTACCTCGACATCAAAGTCGAGATCGAGAACTCGAAGGGTATGCCGCTGAACCTGATCCCTCCGGGAAGGTTCGCGATGGGCAGTCCCGAGGGCGAGGCCGGCACCCCGCGCAGCGAGATGCCGCAGCACGAAGTCGAGATCAGCAAGCCATGGTACATCGGCACGACGGAAGTGACGCAGGCGCAATACGAACGCGTGATGAAGAACAACCCTTCCAAGTTCCGGCAGATGGAAGGCGACCCCGATGCCCCGGTCGAGCATGTGACCTGGGAAGAGGCGCAGGCCTTCTGCGAGGAACTGTCGAAACTGCCCGACGAGATTGCGGCAGGTCGGGTTTATCGACTGCCGACCGAAGCGGAGTGGGAATACGCCAGCCGGGCCGGGACGCGCACGCCGACTTTCCATGACGGCAAGCCGCTGAAGGAATACGCCTGGCAGAAAGACAATGCCGACGGTCGGCCACACCCGGTGAAGCAGTTGCTCGCCAACCCGTGGGGCCTGTACGACATGACGGGCAACGTCTGGGAATGGTGCAGCGACCACTTCGATGACCAGTACTACCTGCAGGGCGGCGGCAAGGATCCCGCGGGACCGGCCACCGGTGCCCAGCGTGTGATGCGTGGCGGTTCCTGGGGCGGCAGCGACAAAACCTGCCGCAGCGCCTTCCGCGTCGGCCTGACCCCCAGCAGCCGCGACGGCATGGGGTTCCGAGTGTGCTTTACTTATGAGTGAGGAACGGCAGGCGGAATTGGCGCGTCCGATCCGGAAGGTTAAGGGCGTGTGAAAAGATCTCGCGCAAAGCCGCCAAGGCGCAAAGCAAATCAAGAGTCGGCCCTGATTTGATGTGGTACTTTGCGAAGTCGCGCGGCAACAACTTCGATTGATTCACGACCACCTAAGCGGCGGAGCCTTTGGCAATGGATCGCCCACGCTTCCCCCTCGGACCGGCATGACCGACAGAACTCAATACTTCTTCAACGTCTCCGGCTTGAACTGCTTCTCTTCGAATGCCGGGTTGATCACGATGTCGCGGAACCAGTAGGAGCCGATCATCTTGTCGTCGGACATCAGCACTGAGCCGACCTGGAACCAGGTCTCGGCATCAATGAAGACTGTCACATCGGTCATGCCCTCTTCTTCGGGTGTTGAGCAGGTGCGCTTGATGACATGGCAAGCACGGCCGCCGGCCTCGGGGACATTCTTCCGCAGGCCCAGATACTCGGTCTGCAGGGTCACGCCGGCATCCCGCAGGTTTTTCCACGCCTTGTAGGTCCGCTCGGTCCCGCAGCGGATGCCGAAC
>JBBQII010000700.1:0-2512 GCA_038324795.1 Gemmatales bacterium | reverse complement strand
GTCCGCTACCGGCTGCGCATCACGCGGCGGAACAAATTGATCCTGCAAAAGTGATATGCCGTCTCATCACGGGCGCACAGCCAGTGGATAGTTGCCCCACCATCTCCGGCCGCCCATTGGCATTCGAGCATGCCCGACGATACCAACTGTTCCCGGAACGACGACGGCAACGGTTGCCAAGCGCGCCGTCTGTCGGGAACATGGCAGTGGGTTCGGCATCATTCCCGACTCCTCCGCTGACCCGGCACGTATCGCCAAAAAGACCAATCAATTGATGCTGATGCGTTCACGGGTCACCCGCCTGCCGGCCGACTATCAGCGAGTGATGACCGCCTGGCTGGACGAGCATACCTTCGAGGAAATCGGCCAGTCGATCGGCCGAACGGCCGATGCGGCCTGTCGAGCGTTTGCGCAACCTAACCGGGCGCGCGGCCTGATTTCGCAGATTCCCTTTGCGGCTGACCCGGAAACGTGGTACTCCTACATGTCTGCCGGGAAACTCCTTCCGTCGCCTGCCGGATTGCTTCAAGGGATCTGAATCCATGCACTGGGTCCCCGCTATCTGCCTGATCTTCCTCACGGCCAGCCCGCTGCGCGCTCAAATGATTGCCGAGCCCGCAGCCCTCAATCTGAGTGGGCCGAAGTCGCAACAGTATCTGCTGCTCAGCGAGCGCACGGCCGACGGGCGAACCATCGACCGCACGCGCGATGCCCGCTTCGCCATAGCCGATACACGCATCGCCTCGATCACTCCCGCAGGTCTGGTACGTGGGCTCGCCGATGGCAGCACGCTCATCACGGCAACTGTCGGCAGTCAGGTGGTCAAGGTTCCCGTTTCAGTCACCGGCACGTCCATCGCCCGTTCCTTCCACTTCGAGAACGACATCACGCCGCTGCTGACCCGGTTCGGCTGCAACTCATCCGGCTGCCACGGCAAAGCGGAGGGGCAGAACGGCTTCAAGTTGTCGGTGTTCGGGTTTGACCCGTCAGCCGACTATGCCGCACTGATCAAGGAAGGCCGGGGCCGGCGCATCTTTCCTGCCGCGCCGGAACGCAGCCTGCTGTTGACCAAGGCATCGGGCCAGGTGCCGCATGGCGGGGGCAACCGCATCCCGGTAAATTCAGAAGCGTTTGACACGATCCGCGCCTGGATCGCGGCCGGTGCGCCGCTGGGCGAAGCCGACGTTGCGCGGGTTGAGAGTGTCCGCATCGAACCGGGTGAACGGGTCATGGGCATGCGGGCGGAGCAGCAGCTTCGCGTAA
This sequence comes from Gemmatales bacterium, assembly GCA_038324795.1. Classification (GTDB taxonomy): domain Bacteria; phylum Planctomycetota; class Planctomycetia; order Gemmatales; family Gemmataceae; genus JAIOQJ01. Next base: position 1,249 of record JBBQII010000700.1, on the reverse strand, counting down.
TCGCCCGCTGGACGGATGGTCGGGAACGCGACGTGACCACGCAGGTTCGCTTTCAGTCGAACAACGAACCGGTGGCCGTGGTCAGTGCCGAGGGGATCGTGAGAACGTCGGACATTCCGGGCGAAGCGGCCGTCATGGCCGGGTACCTGGGCGAGGTCGCCAACTTCCGTCTCGTTGTGCCGCGACCGGGCAAGGTCGAATTCACCGCGTTGCCAGTCAACAACTTCATTGACCCGCTGGTGGACGCCAAGCTGCGCAAGCTGAACATCGCGCCTTCACCCGGCGTTGATGACGCAACGTTCCTGCGGCGGGTCTACCTCGACATCATCGGCACACTGCCGAGCCCCGCCGAAGCGAGGGCGTTCACGGCTGACACCCGGGCCGACAAACGCGCGAAGTTGGTCGACGCGTTGCTGGAACGACCCGAGTATGCCGACTACTGGTCGCTGAAGTGGGCCGACGTGCTGCGTGTTGACCGTTCCGTGCTGGGGCACAAGCGGGCATACGCCTACTACCGCTGGCTCCGCGACGCAATGGCGGAGAACAAGCGGTTCGATGCGCTGGCGAAAGATCTGATCACCGCCGAGGGCCCACTCGACGAATCGCCGCCGGCCAACTTCTACCGCGTGGTGCCGAAGCCAGGCGAAGCGGCCAGTGTGCTCTCGCAGGTGTTCCTCGGCGTGCGCATCGCCTGCGCGGAGTGCCACCATCACCCGTACGACCGCTGGAGCCAGGACGATTACTACCGGATGAGCGCCTTCTTCGCACCGGTCGGTCTTCGCAAGGTCGCCAACCTCGAATCGATCGCCGCGACAGGCGAGTATCAGTCGCGCAACCCGCGCACAAACATGATGCTGAAAGCCCAACCGCTCGGGGCACGCGGCGATGCCGACCCGGCTGATGGCAACGGCCGCCTGCAGTTGGCCGAGTGGCTGATTGCGGCAGACAACCCGTTCTTCGCCCGCAACGTCGTCAATCGATACTGGGCGCACTTCATGGGCCGGGGCATCATCGACCCGGTCGATGACGTGCGCTCGACCAACCCGCCCAGCAATCCGGAACTTCTGGATGCCCTGGCGAAGAACTTCCATGAATCGAAGTTTGACCTGAAGGCACTGGTTCGCACCATTGTGCTGTCGCGCGTCTACCAGACGTCGTCGCAGGTGAACGATTCGAACACCCGCGACGAGCAGAACTATTCGCGCGCCCTGTTCCGTCGGCCAGATGCCGAAGTGCTGCTCGACATGGT
>JBBQII010000699.1:0-2517 GCA_038324795.1 Gemmatales bacterium | reverse complement strand
TGGAAGCCGGTTCGCAGGGCAGCGCCTTTTCCCTGGTTCTTCTCATGATAGATTACGCGGATGTTGGCGACCGATTCCATCTCCTTGAGGATCGCGCGCGTGCCGTCGGTGCTGCAGTCGTCGATCAGGATCAGTTCCTTGGGGATCGGCACTGCCTGGACGCGGCGCACGATCTCTCTGATCCACTGCAGTTCGTTGTAAACGGGGATGACGACCGACAGCTTGAACCCGTCCGGGATCGGGTAGATGCCGATCTGCCGGCAGGCCCCTTCGCCCAGCAGTGTATGCAGGACGGCGAAACGCTGGGTCGGGTCTTTGGCGATGATCTCCATCGCATCGGCCAATTCAGGCGACGAGAGCTTCGACAACGCGTAAGGTTCGCTCAAAACCGATCTCCCTCATTTCGCATGCCTGAACTGAAGATGCCCAATCTGTTCTATATGTGAAAGCGCCGGTGTCAAAGCGGGTAACATCGCGAGGATTGAGAAGATTTCCACCCGGACAACCCGCTCAGTCGACACAATCCGCCCGTTCCGACTACGGAAAACTGTATTGACACCCAGCCGTATGCCGAAATACGATCCGGAGTCCTCAATCTGCCACGGAATGGAGTCCGTTGATGAACAACCAGCACGCCGGCGTTCCCCTCTGCGATCTCGGCATCCAGTATCAGCAAATCCGCCCGCAGGTGGAAGAAGCCGTGCTGCGTGTGCTCAACAGCGGGCAGGCGATCCTCGGGCCGGAAGTGGCCGCGTTCGAGAAGGAAGCCGCCGCCTACTGCGGGGCGGAGCATGCCATCGGTTGCGGGTCGGGTACTGACGCACTGCTGCTTGCTTTGCACGCACTGGAGATCGGGCCCGGCGATGAAGTGATCATGCCGCCGTTCACGTTTTTCGCCACCGTCGGCAGTGTCCTCCGCACCGGGGCTACACCCGTCTTCGCGGACATCGACCCGGTCACCTACAACATCGACCCGGCCCAGGTCGCTTCGCGAATCACCAGGCACACACGGGCGATCATGCCGGTTCATCTGTACGGCCAATGCGCGGACATGGAACCGCTCTGGGCACTGGCCGAGGAACACGACATCACCCTCATCGAAGATGCCGCCCAGGCGATCGGTGCCGAGTACAAGGGTACGCGCACCGGCACGCTCGGCGGCATCGCCGCGTTCAGTTTCTACCCGAGCAAGAACCTCGGCACCTATGGCGACGCCGGCCTTTGCACCACCAACCACGCCGGCTGGGCTGAGCGCATGAAGGCCCTGCGCGTCCACGGCATGGAGCCGAAGTACTACCACAAGTACCTGGGCTGGAACGCCCGGCTCGACGCCATCCATGCTGCCATTCTTCGTGTCAAGCTGCCGTACCTCGAAACCTGGACCGCCCAGCGCCAGACCGCGGGCAAGCGTTACGATTCTTTGATCGAATCGGCTAACCTCGATCGCTTCATGCGCCGGCCGACCGTGATGAGCGAATGTCGCCATGTCTTCAACCAGTACGTCGTCCGCGTGCCGGGGAAAGACCGCGATGCGCTGATGACCCACATGAAACAGCACGGCGTGTCGTGCGAAATCTACTACCCGGTACCGCTGCACTTGCAGGAATGCATCCAGCATCTGGGCCATAAGGCCGGCGACTTCCCGATCAGCGAGGAAGCGTGCCGATCGGTCATCGCGCTGCCGATGTTCCCGGACATCACCGAGGCACAGCAGCAGCGTGTCGTCGATGTGTGTGCCGCCTACCGTCAGGCTCAGCGCGTCGCCGCGTGATTCTCATGGTTCTCGTTGCGGGGAACGGTTATCGCCTCAACCCGCCACGCGGTTAGAACCATTTCTTGCTTGTCCGTCCCCCAGCCGTAAGTTGAGATGGTGCCGTTCGTCATCGCGACGGCATCATGGGGGATGGGCGTGCTGACCTCGCGCGGCTGGTGGCTGCTGTTCCTGATCGTACTGCAGACGTCGCTGGGCTTCATCGTGTCCAGCCGATACGGGTCGTCCGTCGTCATCCTCGGGCTGGCGCTGCTCACCTGGTTCTCAGTCGAATACATCGTCTTCCAGTACCGCGTCCACTTCGTGCTGTCGAAAATCAAGGTCCGCCGCATTCTGAAGGCGGATGGACGACGTGTGCCGATCATCTGGGCCGGGCAGGAGTTCGACGTCGTCGTCGATCTGGTCCTCAACTCGCCTGTGCCATTGCCGTTTCTGATCGTGCAGGATCGCCCGCCGTCCGGCTGCGAGCGGATCAGCGGCCGCGATGATCTGACCCAACGGCTCACTGACGAAAACGTCATCTCGATCGATTACACACTGCGTTGCGATGTGCCCGGGGCAATCCGCTTCGAGGGACTTCGCCTGCAGATCGCGGACATTCAGGGGCTGTTCTACTTCCGCCAGTTCCGTCGCGATCCCGTCGAGTTCCTGGTGCTACCCCCGCTCGTCGATTCGAACGGCAAGCGCCGTACAGCCAAGTCGCATAACCTGCTTCCGCCGCCCGGCCTGCACCGGCTGCGATCCTC
>JBBQII010000698.1:0-2518 GCA_038324795.1 Gemmatales bacterium | reverse complement strand
CGAATGCCGCTTCTTCCGGTGTGGCGCTCAGGTTCTTCGCAAACTTGGTGATGCGGACCGGGTCGGTCAGTTGGTTCTTGAGTGCAAGACTGACCTTGCCGATCAATGTCTCGACGTTGGCGCGGGCTTCCTTTTCCACTTCCTTGTTGCGTGACCAGCGTTCGACATTGCGCAGCCGCAGGAAGGCGGTCAGGCCGTCCTTTGTTTCGATCGTCAGCAGTTGCTCGTCGGTCGGGGCGATGTCGATTAAGCCCTTGAGGTGCACGGCGGCAACCTCGAACTTGCCGATGCTGATCTCAAACGTCAACGCGCGCCAGTATTCCGGGGCGGTCGTCGGCTTCTTGTAGAACTCCGAATCCTGGGCATGAGTGACGGACAGGCCGCTGACACCGACGCCCAGAGCGATCAACAGGATGCAGTGTTTCACCGGTCAGCCCCCGCGCAACGGAAGACGGCGCGGAGTATCCCCGCGTTTCGCGCCGTTCCTGTAATTAACGCACCTTTTTCAGCCGGTGCAATGTTCTTCTGCCGCGATCAGGTCGGCATACGTTTCCCTGCGACGGATCAGGCGATGTGTACCACCTGTAACGAGAACCTCGGCCGCTCGCGGCCGGCTGTTGTAATTCGAACTCATGGCCATGCCGTACGCCCCGGCACTGAAAACCGCCAGCAGGTCGCCGCGTTGAACCAGCGGCAATGCACGGTCTTTCGCCAGGAAGTCACCCGATTCGCATACCGGTCCTACGACGTTCTGCTTGCGGGTGTTCGGAATCTCCACTTCGTAGTCTTCCGGCGGAGCCGGCAGCCCGGCCGCGGGGGCCACCGGCCAGATGCGATGGAACGAATCGTACAGTGTCGGGCGGATCAGGTCGTTCATCGCCGCATCCTGGATGATGTAGCTCTTCCCGCCCGATTCCTTGGTGTAGATCACCCGGCCCAGCAGAATGCCGGCATTGCCGACGATGAACCGCCCCGGTTCGAGGATCAGCTTGCAGCCGGCCTGCTTCACGGCCGGCAGAATGACTTCCGCAAACGCACTGGCGGGCAGCGCCTCCTGCTTGCGGTAGTTGATGCCGAAGCCGCCGCCCATGTTCAGGTACTCGATCGGATGGCCCTGCTTGCGCAGCGCTTCGATTAGTTTCAGCCCCTTGCCGATCCCCTGCTTGTATGGCTCGGCCGAAAGGATCGGCGAGCCGAGGTGCATGTGAAGTCCCTTGATGCACAGGCTGGGATGGCCGACAACGCCCTGCGCGACTTCGAGAATCGTGTCGATGTCGAGGCCGAACTTGACGCCTTTAACGGACGTATCGGTCTTCGCATGTGTCTTGGGTGGCAGATCCGGGTTCACACGCAGTTCGGCCGGAGCGACCTTCCCCAGCGATTTGGCGACCGTGCCCAGGGCGTGCAGTTCCGCTTCGCTTTCCACGTTGAACATGTGCACGTCGTTGTCGAGGGCGTACTTCATCTCGTCGTCCGTCTTGCCGACGCCGGCGAAACAGATCTTCTCGCCCGGGCAACCGGCCTTCAGGGCGCGGAACAGTTCCCCGCCGGAGGTGACGTCGCAGCCGGAACCATGTTCCACCAGCAGGCGTGCGAGATTGATGTTCCCGTTGGTCTTGATGCTGTAGCAGATGAGCGGCGACGCCGGCGCGAACGCCGTCTGCAACTGCTTGAGATGATGCAGCAGTGTCGCCTGGCTGTAGACGAACAGCGGCGTGCCATACTTCGCGGCCAACTCGGCCACGGGGACATCTTCGCAGTGGAGGATACGGTTGCGGTAGGTGAAGTGGTCCATGATCCTTCGGTGTTGACGGGTACGGAGTTCGTTTCAGAATATCATAGCGAAGGGGCCAATCCCGGGCGAAGAGAACGCACGTTAGCCTGATGCGTTAGCGGAGACGAGAGTTGCTGAGCTAGTTCGCATTAGCGGTAGCGTGGATACAAGCACGTTTTCGCAACGAGCGAACATCGCCTCGCTCGTTGCGATCTTGACGCCGTCGCCGGCGCTCCCGGCTAACGGGGACGTCAGTGGACGGGAGACGCTTCCTGCTGCATCGTGATGCCGACGGCCGCGAGGGCGTCGGTCAGCGCGTCAATCCGATCTTCGTCGATGACAACCGCATCGGGGCCCAGTCGATCGGCAATCAACTCTGCCGTCGGCGGATACTGCAGCACGCCATCGGTGACGGCTTCACTGCCAAAACGCACGACGAGCAACTTCGCGCAGAGAGCGGGCATTGAACTGCCGCGCGCGATCAGGCGGGCGGCGGCCGATAGCGAGTCGCCCGAGCGGTCGATCGCCCACTGTTCCAGTTCGCTGATGTTGAAGCCGCGCTGCTGGCCGGCCTTCAGCGATTCGGGCGTCAGTCGGAAGCGGCGCGCGCCTCCGGGCACCACAGGCAACGGCTCGGCAATCTGGACCAACTCGGCTTCCAGCACCAAATCGCTTTGTGCGGTATCGATCGAGAAGGTTACGCCGTTCTCGTCGAAACTCAGGCATTTCTGCGGGCGTGCTTCG
>JBBQII010000697.1:0-2525 GCA_038324795.1 Gemmatales bacterium | reverse complement strand
GAACACCTTCACCCCGTGCCCGATTACTACCTCAAATCCGAACTCGTGCTGGGCAGCGGCGAACGTTTGCCAAGCGACTTCGAGATCGAAGTCAACGACAGCACCACCGTGGCCGATATCATGACGCCTGTCATCTTTTCGGTGGCACCCGATGCGCCGATCGCGGACGTCGTCGACCAACTCTGCTACCGCAAAATTCATCGGTTGTTCGTCGTCGACCGGGATGGCAGCCTGATCGGCGTCATCACAACGCTTGATTTGCTGCGTCGACTGAAGCCGGCCCACACTTGACGCGGCTTCCCACTTCGCGATACAACGAGAGTGCCCGGCAATTGCAGTCGATTCCCACCTGGCGGGTTCCTCTCATGCAGCTATTTCGCTTGGCCGTCGCCGCAGCGCTGGTTTCGTTCACTCAGGCGGCTGCCGTCGAGGCTCCGGTCGACTTCAGCCGCGACGTGCGGCCGATTCTGGCCGGGGCGTGCTACGCCTGCCACGGCCCGGATGAGGCACAACGGAAAGCCGAGCTACGGCTTGATCTGCGCGAGGACGCGATCAAAAGCGCGATCGTGCCCGGTCAAAGCGGCAAGAGTCCGTTGATTGAGCGGATCACGACGAAGGAAGCCGACGAAATGATGCCGCCGCCGCACGCCAAGAAGCCGGCGGTGACTGCTGTACAAGTCGCCGTGTTGAAACGTTGGATCGACGAAGGGGCGAAGTTCGATCTGCACTGGGCGTACGTGAAACCGGCCGCGGTCAACGTGCCGCCCACAGAAGACAATGGCTGGGCGAAGAACACCATCGATTCGTTCATTCAGGTCGCGCATGCCCGGGAGAAGTACTCACCGGCTCCGGCCGCTGATCCAGTCACCCTGTTGCGCCGACTGAGCTTCGACCTCACTGGTCTCCCGCCAACGCTTGCTGACGTCGATACGTTTCTCAAGGCGTTCGAGCGGAATGCGGACAACGCCATCGAGCAGGCCGTCGACCGCCTGTTGGCCTCCCCCGCTTTCGGCGAACGGATGGCAGTGATGTGGCTGGACGTTGTGCGCTATGCCGACACGGGCGGCTACCACAGCGACAACCATCGCGACGTCTGGATGTTTCGCGATTACGTGATCAACTCGTTCAACGACAACAAGTCGTTCGACAAGTTCACCATCGAGCAGATTGCTGGCGACCTGCTGCCCAACCCTACGAGCGCGACGCGTGTGGCGTCGGGCTACAACCGCATGTTAATGACAACAGAGGAGGGCGGTGCTCAGGCGAAAGAGTACACCGCGAAGTATTCCGCCGATCGGGTGCGCAACACGTCAAACGCCTGGCTGGGGGCGACGCTCGGCTGTGCGGAGTGCCACAACCACAAGTACGACCCGTACACGCAACGCGATTTCTATCGCTTCGCGGCGTTCTTCGCCGACGTGCGCGAGAAGGCCGTCGGCCGGCAGGACCAGACGCCGATCATGGAGGCGAATCGCGAGAAACAGATTGCCAGCGTTGATGCCCGGCTGACAGAACTGGAAGCGAAACTGTTGGTCGCCAATACCGATTGGGACGCGGAGCAGGCGAAATGGGAAGCAGACCTGAAGATGAAGAAGGACGGCACAAAGGGTTTTCCCAAGCCGGTCATTGATGCACTGACGATCGAAGTCAGCAAGCGATCGGCCGAGCAATCGAAGACCGTGATGCTGCACTTCCGAACGACGGTCGCGGCTGGGACTGAGTCGATCCGCAAGAAACTGGCGACGATCAAAAGCGAGAAAGATTCCCTGATGAAGGGGGTGCCGACGACGCTGATTTCGATGACCGGCCCGGCACGCGTGATCCGCATCCTGCCGCGAGGCAACTGGCTTGATGACTCCGGTGAACCGCTGACGCCCGATGTGCCCGCGTTCATGGGCAGCGTGGCCCCGGTCGATCCGAAAGCGCGCGCCACACGTATGGACCTCGCGAAGTGGATGGTGGCACCCGAGAACCCGCTGACGGCGCGAGTGTTCGTTAATCGCCTCTGGAAGATCGCCTTCGGGCAGGGGCTGGTGCGCAATCTCGATGATCTGGGGCTGCAGGGGACACTGCCCAGCCATCCGCAGTTGCTCGACGCCCTGGCGAACGATTTCGTGCTGACCGGTTGGGACGTGAAGCGCATGTTGAAGCTGATGGTGATGTCAGCCGCCTATCGCCAATCGTCGGTAACTTCAAAAGAGACGCGCGACCGCGACCCCGGCAACACCTGGTTGGCGAGACAGAACCGGTTCCGCCTGGATGCCGAGTTTGTGCGGGACAACGCTCTCGCGGTCAGCGGCCTGTTGACAACTAAGGTGGGCGGCCCCAGCGCCAGGCCGTACCAGCCTGCCGGCTTCTGGTCGTATTTGAACTTCCCCAAACGCGAATGGCAGAGCGACAAAGGCGACGACCAGTATCGTCGTGGACTCTACACCTACTGGTGCCGCAGTTTCCTTCATCCAAGTCTCTTCGCGTTCGACGCGCCGACGCGGGAAGAATGCACCAATGAACGTTCGCGATCCAGC
>JBBQII010000696.1:0-2533 GCA_038324795.1 Gemmatales bacterium | reverse complement strand
TCGACGGGGATGATGGTCGGCCCGGACGGGGCGGCGGAGCTTGTCGCCGAAGTCGGCGGCTTGGGCGGCACCGGTTCGTCGAAATCTTCCTCTTCCGTGTAGATCTCGTCGATCTCGACTTCATCCACCTTTTTCCGCATCAGCAGGTAAATCATCGAGGATGCTGTCCAGAAGTAGCTGTAGCTGAAGCCCAGCATCACCATGAAGAACAGCGTCAGCCAGAACGAGACCATGCCCGCTCCGGCGTAGTTATACCAACGGTAATCGTTCATGTACGGGACGGCGACTTCCGGCTTCACGAACCAATAGCCGGGTGTCTGTTCGATTTGCTTGCCTTCCTTGGTGACGCCAGCCTTGTTTTTGTCGGGAGTGATCTCGATCGGGCTGCCCTGAAGCATCAGTTCGCGCCAACCGAAGGACGTCGGCGAGTAGATGAACAGGAATTCCGGTGAGCGGTTGGTCGTCTGTGTCAAAGGTGTCTGACTGACGCCCCACTTGCCGAGGTAGACCATCAGCGACGACATGAACACCACGAACAGTACGACCACGACCCCGTAGCAGACTGAGATAAAGCCGTACCAGATGTAGCTCCAGGGCGATTCGTAGACGTAGTTGTACGACCGGCTCAGGGCGTCGAACGTATCGCTGCCTTCCGCACTCAGCGTCGTGTACATCAGCGGGTAGCCGACCAGGCCGACCACCAGCAAAGCCATCACAAATCCGGCCCCGAGCGGTACCCACCAGAGCAGACCGCTGACGAAGATATCGCCGACGATCGGAATCAGGGCAAACAGCCCGAAGATCATGAGGCCGACCACGACGGCAAAGATCAGGGCGATCGGCACCAGCGGGCTCGACAGGTACGAGACATAGCGATCCTTGGCGAACTTCAGCGATTCGCGAAGTCCGCCGCCTTCCTTGCCGGCCATCTGCACAATGGCCATGCGCGTGATGATACCGCCGAAGAATGCCCAGACCGCCAGCATCCAGACGATGATGATGAACAGGTAGGCGCGGATCCAGAAGCCCGCATTCGGATCGAACAGCAGGTAAACCGGTCCCAGGAACTTCACGAGCGGTTCGAGAATCACCGGAGCCTGCTTGATGACTGATCCCACCGCGGCGGACTGGTCAGCCCGGCTGCCGCTGACGACATCTGTCGCAACCAGATACGGGTTTCGCCCGCGATCCTGAAACCAGGGCATCGTGCGGTATCGTCCGCCCGGGCCGCTGAGGCCGCGCATCAGCTCGAATCGCCGCCCGTCGGACAGGTAGTCGCTGTTGGCTTTCTCGTCGGCCGCGACTTCTTCCACGCCGTCCTTGATCAACGCCTTCTTGCGTTCCTCGATCTCCGCTTCGCGCGCCTTCGGATTCAGGTCGGTATAGCCCTTGGGCTCGGACCACATGCCGAAGTAGATGACCGAGAACAGCCACCAGCCGAACGCGGTGACCAGGATGCCGGCGGCAGCGATCAACAGCTTGAACGGGTCCAGAGCGATCAGGAACGTCCGCAAGAGTTCCAACCAGGAATACTTTCGGCGGACATCCGGTTCACGCGTGCCTGCACGCTCGTCGGCCATGCGACTTCCCCTTTGAACGGCTATATGACGAGTCTGCGGCGCGTCGTTACGCGGCCGCGTTGTCAGCGAACACCGGAGTGTTATAGATGAACAGGCGTTGCCGGCAATTGATGCGGGAATTGTTTGAAGATGTGGGTGCGATCCGGGAATAGTCCCCGGCTTGCCGGGGATGCCTGACTCCGTAACGGAAAAACCCCCGGCAAGCCGGGGGTGATCGCTGCTGATCACTGCAAGAGCGTTAGAACACCAATCCGACGCCGACGTTGAAGCCGTGGTAGAACCGTACCGGCCGATGGTTGTAGGCCGGGTCGATCGCCCCGGCGTTGAAGCCGACCGGCTGATTCATGTAGATGGTGTTGAAGAACGACCAGATGTCGTAACCCGCGCGAAGCTGCACATTGGAGATCGGGAACCAGGAGAGGTTCACGCTGGCGTTGACGTTGGGAACGATGGTGAACTCGTTGCGGCTGCGTTTGCTCTGCTGCGAGTTATCGCCCAGTTCGTACTTGGCCCGTTCCTTGACGACGGCGTACAGGGCCGCGGCACTGACTTCGGCCCCGAGGGCGAAGGCACTACCGAGGTAGATGTCGGTGCCGACGCCGAGGAACGGACCATACATGCGCTGTGAGATTACGTTGCTGTACAGGGCGAGGTCCTGCGAACCCGTCTGCCCCAGGAAGTTCGAGGCAAGGGTGTTCCAACTGAACCGTTCCCAGATCCAGGCGAAGCGACCGCCCGCCGTGGCGTAGCTGCGCGAGTGGTCGGTTTCGATCGCGGTCGAACGATACGTGATATCCCAGTTGGTGAAGCGTTCGACGTACTTGATGTCCATCGTGTTCGCACCGTTCCAGATACCGTACGGCGAACCGCCGCTGCCGATCGGATTGCCGGCGGCGTCGGCCAACCGTAGCTGTGGGCCTGCGAACTGCGGTGAAAAGCCGAATACCGGCGAG
>JBBQII010000695.1:0-2538 GCA_038324795.1 Gemmatales bacterium | reverse complement strand
TCAGGCAGCGGATAAGTGCCTTCCTGTTCAATCGGATTCTGTGTCGCCAGCACGAAGAACGGCTCGGGCAGCGGATAGGTATGTCCGCCGGCCGTCACGTGATGTTCCTGCATCGCTTCGAGAAGGGCCGCCTGCGTCTTGGGAGGCGTGCGGTTGATTTCGTCCGCGAGGATCATGTGCGCGAACAGCGGACCCCGCAGAAACTGGAACGTGCGGCGACCGGTCTCGGGGTCGTCCTGAAGAATGTCCGTGCCGGTGATGTCGGAGGGCATCAGGTCCGGGGTGAACTGGATGCGCTTGAACGACAGGTCCATGATGCGGGCGACGGTGCTGACCAGAAGCGTCTTCGCCAACCCAGGCACGCCGACAAGCAGGCAATGGCCCCGACTGAACAGGGCCATCAGCATCTGCTCGATGACGGCCTTCTGACCGACGATCACCCGGCCGATCTGCTCGGTCATGCGTTCGTAAACAGCCGCGAGTTCCTTCACGGCGGCAAGTTCAGGCGACGGAGTCGGCGCGGCTGGCATGATGGATGAACCCTGACAGACTTTTCAGCAGGTGTCGACACATGTCAACACCGCGTTTATCCTGATCGAATGGCCCGACCCCGCCATCCTGACAAGGATATCGAAGCAGCGATCAGGTATGCCGAATCGAAGGGGCTGGACGGCTCGTGTGCCCGGGGCACATATGCATAGGGTCGATTGTATTGTCCGAAGTCGAGTAGAGACGGCTGCATCATCAGTGTTTATTCGACGCCCCGCAATCCGTTCAGCCACGCTCGACGGATTCGACGCGTTGTAGACCTGTGCCCGCACTGCACCGATACGGATGCCTCGAACGGAAGCGACCCATGAAGAAGCAGAATCACGAGTAGGAGTTCGTCTTGTCGCTCGAAGGCGGCTTCGACGACTACGATCGGCTGGAAGGAGCGCTGTTCAAGGCCGGGTGCGACGATGCGACATTGTCGCTGCGATATGGCCGACTGTTCCTGGCGTTCGCTCGAGAAGCGACTTCGTATGAGGAAGCAGTAGTCAGTGCCATCGCGGATGTCGCGAAAGCGGGGACTCGCGTCCATCGGGTCGACGAGACAGACCTCGTCACGCAGGCGGAAATTGCTCGTCGTGTCGGCCGAAGCCGACGGCTGATCAGCCAATACGTAGCGGGCAAGCGCGGCCCCGGCGGATTTCCGCCGCCGGACTGCACGATCGCCGAAGGGACGCCTGTGTGGAAGTGGTGTGCGGTATCGCACTGGCTGCACCAGAACGCGATGATCAATGAAGCAACTGCCCGTGAAGCGCAAGTTGCATGGACCGTGAACCTCGTTCTGGAGCAATCGCAACGGAGCCGAACATCACCGGCCACGCTTCCTGAATTCGAGGCAGGACTGGCACAGCGCGTGATGAAGGTGCTGGAGCGATAGAACCGAAGGCCAAAGGCGGTACCCGGCGGGAAAATCACTTCATGAGGACACCGAAGGCGACTAAGTGATCTACTGTTCAGTATATTGGCAGCTGAACCCCCATGCCAATCTCTGATTTTTTCTCGTGGATCGGGAACTATCCGCTGGGACCCCACGTCGGAGATCATGTATAGTGCATGCGAGCGTTGGAAAAAAGCGGTAATACCTTCTTGACAGAAGGTGCAGCTTGCCCTGAAACTATCTGACTGACTCGCACGACCTACCCGAACACTGGCAGCGAACTCTTTCCTCGTTGAGGGTGATACACATGGCATTCGGCAGCACAGACCGTCGACACTTCATGCAGCATGCCTCCTATGGCTTGGGCATGAGCGCACTGGGCCTTCCGGCCGCGAACTTCTTCAGCAAGCTGCACGCAGCCGCTGGCCCGACCGCCGGGAAGAAGCGCGACAACAAGAGCATGATCGTTATCTGGATGAACGGCGGGGCCGCCGTCAAGGACTTCTGGGATCTCAAGCCGGGCCATGCCAACAACTGGAGCGAAACCACCAAGACGGCCGTCTCGGGCATCGAGATCAACAAGCTGCTGCCGTCCATCGCGGCACAGATGAAGCACTTCGCGGTCATCCGCTCGAACACCCGTACCGAAGGCGATCATAACCGCGGTACAATCCTGACCTCGACCGGCCGTACGCCGAACCCGCTGTCGGAATGGCCGTCGCTCGGCTCGATGCTGTCCTACCTGAACAAGGACGCCGAAGTCGACCTGCCGTCGTTCATCTCGGTCGGCGGGGCCAACGGCGCTCGCGGCCCGGGCTTCCTCGGCATGAAGTTCGCGCCGTTCACGGTGCAGAACGCCGGCACCCCGCCGGAAAACATCAAGCCGCCGGCCGACGTCGACATGAGCCGCATGGCTCGCCGGGCCAACCTGTTCGACGCGCTCGAAGGCAGCTTCCAAGGCAGCACCAAGGCTGAAAAGGACGCCGCCCGCGCCCATGCCGAAGTGTACGAAAAGGCCCTCAGCCTCGTCGTCTCGAAGAACAAAGACGTCTTCTCGCTGACCAACGACACCGACGGCAAGCCGATGAGCGCCAAGCTCATGGAATCGTACG
>JBBQII010000694.1:0-2543 GCA_038324795.1 Gemmatales bacterium | reverse complement strand
CGGCACGCGCCCGCCCACGATCGCGCGGAACTCGAACGCCTCCCGCCGAACGGCATGATGCGGGAAGAACGTCGGCGACACGACGCGCAGTGTTGTCCTGGCCGGCCAGCGATGATCGCCGTAGGGGTCTGCCAGTCGCGTTATCGCGGTTGCGGATTGATCGGGGTAGCGACCTCCCAGCACGATCGCCACGACGATCACGACACCCAGCGCGAATATCGATCGCTTCAGTTTGCGTGACGGCACGGCTTCGTTCAGATCAAGTTCTCCCGCCAGCAGTGTTGCCTGTTCGATTGCGTGATCGCGCAATGCGGCCGAGCCGGAAAGCTCGCTCGGCGGCAACTCGAGAAACTCCACCGCGCTGAGCAGTGAGTCGTTGAATTCGGGGAACTGCAATTCGACATGACCGGCCAGGGCCCGCGGATCGCGAAAGTAACGCCACGCGACAATGACCCGCCGATAGAAAGCGACCCCGGCGAGTGCCACTACGCCGAACAGAATGATCGCCCGCGCCTGCGGCGGCAGCCGGAGATCAACGTCCGCAACCATCGCGATCAGCAGAGTGGCAAACGTCCACGCGGCAATGCGACTGCCGTCGCGGAGCAGCAGCAGGGCTCGCAGGCGCGAGCGCAGCTTCCGCAGCCGTTCGAGCAGCGGGTGGGCCATCTCGCGTTCAGTGGTGGTCGGCATCATACCTCGCCAATTCTAACGGGACGGCGAAAGCGAAGCAACGATTCGACGGGTCCGAACGCGGACAAATCGGGGGCCGACGGTATATTGATGGGGCGATCACCCTCCCCGCTTCAAGGAGTTCATCATGATTTGGAAGACTGCCCGGATGGCAACGTTGGGACCGTGCGTGTTGATGCTGGTTGTCGCCGGCTGCGATAAGGCACCGAAAGACAGCGGCAAGCTGGCCCCCGCCGCGAAGAAAGAACACGATCATCCCGATAAGGGCCCGCACGGCGGCCCGTTCGCCGAATGGGGCGATGAAGAGTACCACGTCGAATTCACGGTCGACCACGACAAAAAGGAAGCGACCGTTTACATTCTCGGGCCTGACGCCAAAACGCATAAGGCGATCGATACCAGGGAACTGATTCTGGCCCTGAAAACCGAGCCGCCGGAGAAGATCATCATGAAGCCGGTGCCGCAGGCCGACCAGGGCGACAAGGACGGCAATTCATCCCGCTTCGTCGGCACCCACGAAGTGCTGGGCAAGAAAATGGAATTTGAAGGCACCGTCAGCGGAAAGGTCGGCAAGACACCGTACTCGGGCGACTTCAAGGAAAAAGCGGAAGCCCACAAGCATTGATCGAACGCTCACAGCCCCAGCGCGTCGAGATCGTCCATCAGCTTGTCCATGTCGTCGCGCGGGGCGTTCGGCTTGTCGGCCTGCCGCCTGGGCACGCCGACGTTCATGCCGACGGCATCACGGCCGTCGGCAACCAGCTCGCGATCGCGCTCGTTGACAGCCATGGCCAGCGCGTCCTTCACGTCACCGCCGAACAGCTTTGTCAGATCGATCTTCAACCCGGTGATCGCGCCGACGGGTGCCCCTGCAATCGCGGGCGTCTTGTACTCGGGGAACATGATCGCCTGCTCGGGACAGACGCGTGAACAGGCGGGACAGCCTTTCTTGCAGTTGTCCTGCGTTTCAACAAACAGTTGATCGAACTTATCGACACCGTACACGCCGAACAGACAGAAATCGAGGCACTCCATACAGTTCGTGCAGCGACTGTAGTCAATGACCGGGTACCAGCGCCTGTTCGGCGGGGCCAGCAACTGCTCGGGCGAAAACGCTTCCATCAGCGTTGGCGCGTTCACGGCCCGCTTCACCGGCAGCCCGAGATCGACAAAGGTGGGCTCGGCCGTGGCAGTCTTCTCGCGGCGATCGCGACACTCGGCCGCGATCCGGCGGACTTCGCCCAGGTACGGATCAGGCGTGTTGAAATCACGAAGATCGACGCAGTAGATGTGCCGATCGGGAACGGTGCCGGACGCTCCGACGCCGCGGGCGGGTGCTTCTTCTTCTTCGTCCTCATCATCGTCGTCGGCCGCACCGGAGGGTTTCAGCAGTGACTCGCCCGGATGGCCCTTGATGTTGATGCGATCGAGCAGCCAGAAGGCGGCACGCGGGAAGTGCCAGGTGAGGACGCAGATGTCCCCCGTGATCCCTTCAAGAAACATGCGCCCGGTGTGATCGGGACCCAAGTCGTACAGATTCGGGATGATCGACAGATCAATGCCGGTTTCCATAAGCAAAGCCGCCGCCACGCTCTCTTCGAGAGAGCGCTTGGCCGGATGCTTGCCCGGGGCCTGCGACAGAACAACATTCAAACGGTTGCGACTCATACGCATGTTCTCGATTCGTTAATCAAGCGGGCATTATCTCGTTCTGTCGGCCCTGTGGCCTGCGTCCCATGACGCGCTCCCTGTACCCCGTGGTGGACGCGTCGCCCGGGCACGTCGAAACCCCGTGGGTGGGGGCGCCGGGGGGGCCCGGGGGGGGGGGGGGGCCGGACCCCGGGCCGCCCCGC
>JBBQII010000693.1:0-2546 GCA_038324795.1 Gemmatales bacterium | reverse complement strand
TTGCCCGAAGGCCGGCTCGGCTTCTTCGCCGAAGAGGCCTTCAGCCGCCGGCAGGCCGATGCGGACGCGCGTGGCCGGCTCGCTGATGCCAAGCTGGCCCAGGATATCCGCGATGGCCAGGTAGCGATCCTGATCGAGCTTCGGATCTTCTGTCGCTTCGATCATGATGCCGAACGGGGCATCGGCTTCGAGGCGACGAGACGCGGCAGCCAGATGCTTGCGTCCGTAGGGCCCGAGTTCTGCTTTGCCGTCCTGCCACTCGTAGCGGTAGAAGACAAAGTCGTCCGCCTCGGCCTTGGCGCACTGGCGGAAGACAAACTCGTTGACGAACGAGCCCGGTGCCGAGGGCATCGACCCCTTGGGCACGTCGGCATGCGGGCTGTGCCGCGGTCCGGTCGAGTAGCAGCCGATGATGCCGCTTGCCCCCAACCCGGCCAGCGAAGTCCACAGCGCGAACGTGCGGATGGTTTTTCTCTTGCTCATCGCATCGATCCTTCCCTGATCGCTAGTGTTCGAGCGGTCCTACGGTTGTGACTGTCAATCGACTCGGCTTCCGCTCAGGGGAAGTTGGCCGGCGGATTGAACCGCGTGGGGTATTGGTCGTACGGGCTGAACGGGTAGTTCGGGTCATCGGTATGACCGACCGGCCCGAACAGATAGATCTGCTCGGCCTGGTGGTAGCGGGCCATCCGGTGGATGTCCGTCATCGCCTGGCTGCGGTAGTCGTAGGTACGGCGGCTTTCAATCTTGCCGTACAGGAAGAACTCCAGGTCGCTGGGCTCGAACAGGTCGGCTCCGGGCACCTTGGTCACTTCCTTCTTCTCAAGCGGATGCACCAGTTCCGGAGTGATCAGAATCACGAGTTCCTGCTCGCCGCTCTGCACGCGATCGTAGCCCATGAAGCGGTTGAGGAACGGGACGTCGCCCAGGAAGGGCACCCGTGACGTCTGGGCGGCGATATTCGTCTGGATCAGCCCGGCTACTGCGAGAGTCTGCCCTTCACGCATTTCGACCGTGGTGGTGAAGTTACGGCTGTTCAGGCCCGGCACCTGGGCCCCGCCAATCTGCGAACCCGTATTGTTATCGCGGGTGCTCACGTTGGCCTGCACATTCAGGCGGATGCGGTCGCGATCGGTGATGATCGGCGTGAAGTTCAGCAGCACGCCGAACGGGATGTACTGCACGCCTGTCAGCGTCGGGTTAGCCCCGTTCTGTCCGCCGAAGCCGCCGATCACCGGCACCGGGAACGACCCGCCCGATTGGAACGAGGCGGTCTGCCCGTTCATCGCGACCAGGTTCGGCTCGGCCAGTGAGCGGGCATAGTTCAACGCCTTCAAGGCGCTGATCGCGATCGGGATCTGCCCTTGATCGAGGATGATGGGCAAGTTGGCGATCACGCCGCCCTGCTGATTCTGGTTCTGCTGCAGCACGCTGCCGCCGACGGTGATGCCGCCTGTCTGCTGGCCGAAGACGTTCACACCCTGGTTGTTGATGAAGTTGAAGTTGATGCCGATCGACCGGGCGGCCGTGCGGTTCACTTCAGCGACGACCACCTTCAGCATCACCTGCTGTTCGCCGGGGATGCGGATCAGGTTGATGATATTCGGTCCGCCGGCCGCCAGAAAGCTCTCGAGTCCCGGTGTGCCGTTGCCGTTCAGCAAGTCGGCCGCGTTGACGTTCAGGTTGATGTTGCTGATGGGCAGTCGGGCCGTGTCCCCCTGGATGTTACCCCGGATGATACGCAGGATGTGCGTCGCCTCGGCTACGTCCTTCGCCTGCCCGCTGACGGCCACTTTGTCGCCGATCAGGTCGAGCTTGATGTGGCTGTCGGGAAACTTCTTGTTGATCTCGGCTTCAAGCTGGTTGTAGATCGCTTCGAGCCGCAACTTCAGTTCCGGATCGGGCAGAACCCGGACCAGGTAGCTGAGGATGATTTCCTTGCCATCGTCGTCCTTGAACCACATGGTGAGCACGGTGCTGCCGACCTGCCGGCCGACAATGATCATCTGCTTCTGGTCGAGCAGGTTGTAGGTGACGATTCCCTCGTCAGCCACCTGGATTTGTGTCGGGGCCTTCTTCAGCAGGATGATGCGCGTGCGGGCCTGGATCAAGTCCAGCGTATGCTGCGGGTCGATCACTTCCTGGATGAACTGGTTGAATTTCTTGAGGTCATCCGGCGAGGCCTGCGGAGTGCTGCCCAGCGGCCCCTGCCCCATCCGCGGCATGCGGACCTTGTCGGGCCCGAAGTTGTTGACCTTCGGTGGCGGCAATTCCGGGTTCGCCTTCGGCATCTTTTCGACCGCTGGCGGCAACGCCTTGGGAAGCGGATTCGGCACTTCCTGGAACGCAACCGGCTGCTGATCGACGGGCGTCGCCCGCGGCAGAGGCAGCGGCAACGGTGGTGCATCGTTCATCAACGGGTCGAACTGCGGTTGGGCCTCCGCGGTATCGATCGCCGCGGTCATGCCCGCAACGGCGAACAGCAAAAGCCCGATGCGGGCCGCCCAACGAAGCTGCCAGCGTGTGCTTATCGTCATGGATCGTCC
>JBBQII010000692.1:0-2550 GCA_038324795.1 Gemmatales bacterium | reverse complement strand
GGAAGAAAGGCGAGGGCCGATTCGAGCGGATCACCTGGGATGAGGCCATCCGGACAATTACCGCGAAGCTGAAGGAGATTGACGCTTCGCCCGAGGGTCCGCAGGCGATTCTGCCCTACAGTTATGCGGGCACCATGGGCAAACTGCACGGCAGCAGCCTCGACCGGCGTTTCTTCCACCGGTTGGGTGCGTCGCTGCTCGATCGCACGATCTGCGCCACGGCCGGGGCCGCGGGGTGCGACATCACGCTCGGCACGCGCGCGGTGATCGATCCCGAGGCGATCGTGAACGCGCGGTACATCATCAACTGGGGATCGAATACCGCAGTCACCAACATCCATCTCTGGTCGCTGATGATCCAGGCCCGGAAGCGCGGCGCGAAAATTATCACCATCGACCCCTACCGCAGTCCCACGGCCGCACGTTCGGAATGGTGGCTGCCGATCCGCCCGGGGACCGACGGGGCCCTGGCGCTCGGGATGATGCACATCATCTTCCGCGATCGCCTGCAGGACCAGGACTATCTTGATCGCTACTGCCTCGGCGGCGAACAACTGCGCGAACGCGTGATGAACGAGTACCCGCCCGATCGCGTGGCCGCCATCACCGGGTTGAACAGCAACGACATCGAAGCGCTGACGGGCGACTATGCTCTCTCGATGCAGGATCGGCAGGGCCCGTCGCTGATCCGCCTGAATTATGGCCTGCAACGGCACGGCGGCGGCGGCATGGCAGTCCGCACGATTACCTGTCTCCCGGCGGTCGTCGGCGCATGGCGGCATCCCGGCGGCGGGGCGATGCTGAGCACCAGCAAGCTCGCGCCGTTCAACAGCACGGCCCTGGAACGGCCCGACCTGATCCCGCCGGGAACGCGCACCATCAATATGGTGCAGCTGGCGGAGGCGCTGAACAACGAACTTCCCGGCCCGCCGGTGAAGGCACTGTTTGTCTACAACGCCAACCCCGCGGCCGTCTGTCCCGATCAATCGCGGGTCATCACCGGTTTGAAGCGCGATGACCTGTTCACCGTCGTCCATGAACAGTTCCAGACGGACACGGCCGACTATGCCGACATTCTTCTGCCCGCCACGACGCAGCTGGAACACTTCGATCTGCACTCGGCCTACGGCCACCTGTACGTGCAGACGAACGAACCCGCGATCGCCCCGCTGGGGGAAGCGAAACCCAACACTGAAGTCTATCGCCTGCTCGCCCGGGCGATGGGGTTTGAAAAGGAACTGTTTGACATCAGCGATGAGGAGTTGGCAGCGCTTGCGCTGACGGTGAACGGCTCGAAGGCCGCCTATCCGGTGCGTTCCGCCTTCGACGGGTTGACGCTCGATCGCCTTCATCGCGAAGGACCGATCCGATTGACGCTGCCGGAGAACTATGCCCCGTTCGCGGAAGGGAAGTTCGGCACGCCGTCGGGCAAATGCGAACTGTTCAGCCCGTCGCTGGAACGGCTGGGCCTTGACCCGCTGCCGGTATACGTGCCGCCGCATGAGGATCCGCTGACGCGGCTTGACCTGGCGGCCCGCTATCCGCTGCAGATGCTCTGCCCGCCGGAACCATCGTTCCTGAACTCGACCTTCGTCAACGTGGAGACGTTGCGGCGCTCGGCCAGCGAGCCGAAGGTGCAGATGCACCCCGACGACGCGACCGCACGACGCATCAATGATGGCGAATGGGTCAGCATCTTCAACGACCGCGGGCGTTTCCGCGCGAAGGCAGTCGTCGGCGAGGATGTGAAGCCGGGCGTCGTTGTCTCGTTCGGCGTCTGGTGGAACAAGTACACCGAAGACGGGGTGAACTGCAACACCACGACAAGCACCGCGCTGACCGACTTCGGCGGCGGGGCGACGTTCTTCGACAATCTTGTGCAGGTGGAACTTGAACGAACGCCTGCGCAAAACTGACCACTTTGTGTGACTGGAAAGCAGTAGCGATCACGAAATACGCGAAACCGTACCGCGGTTTTTTTCGTATCGTTCGGATATTTCGTGGTTGTTCAGCTTTATGGATCGAATCTTCGCTGTGCCGGCACCGACGATCTGGCTCAGACTACCCGGTCGATGGTGGCAACTACCGTCGAGCACGCGTCTCGCGTGCTCGAATCAACGAGCACGCGAGACGCGTGCTCCACGTGCAAACCGGCGGTGTCGAAGGGAATCCGCCGTCTGTGAGCTGCATTACAGAACTTGAATGTCGCTGGTTGCCCCAACACCGACTGTCAGTCGGCGATCTTCAACTGGTCGACCTCGCGGATCTCGATCTGTGGTCGGCCGCCGAATTCGGTGATGGTGCCGCGGACTGTCACTGTCTTGCCCTTTACTTTGGCGTCCAGCGAGTCGAAATCAGTCTGCGGGAACAGCTTCCCGCCGACAGAGCGGGACAGCACGACCGTAAGATTGTCGGCATCCTTGTAGTTGGTGGTTGAATTGAGAAACATCACGTTGCGATTCTTCGGGTAGCCGGTGCCCAACACTTCAAAACGCACGGTGACCGCTTCCCCCTGATGCTTCCCCGCGCTGGCAGCGGCGATCAGCGGGA
>JBBQII010000691.1:0-2551 GCA_038324795.1 Gemmatales bacterium | reverse complement strand
CACGATGGTAATCGCCCCGTCATCCCGCTTGGCCGCGTAAATCGACAGGTCCGGGTGTGAACTCTCAGCGGGCAGCAACGTCGTTCCAAACCGGCCACCTTCACCATCGAAGTTGCGATACAGCATCCAGGCGAGATGCTGCGAGCCTTCCGGCATGTTCCAGATAAACGCCAGGTTCACCTTCTCACGCGCGAGGATGCCGAACACGTCAGCCTGAGCCAGCGCCCCGGTAATGCTGTCGCTGCCACCGAAGTTGTATTCGCCCAAGCTGATCTCCATCCCCGGATTATGGCGGTCAATCCATTCGCGCACCCGGCGAAGAACGCGTGTGGGCTGCCGATCAACGGTGTCGCGAATCCATGATTCCTGTGTGTAGCCAGGGTCCCACAGGTCGCGCGGGGTACGCACGCGCAGTTCGTTCAGGGCGACATCCATTCCCTTGCCGTGGTACGGCGTCTTGCCGTGGTGCTGAGCCTGCGGGTACCAGTGCAGGTCAAAGACATCGACCAACGGCCTGCCCGTGCGGTTCTTGTACTCGCCGCACTTGCGGATGAACCATTCGCCGAGCGGTTCGCCGCCGTGGGCCCTGCTGTCGGGCCGGGTGGCGTAGCCGTTGCCGCCTTCGTCCTTCGCGGAATAGTACAGGTCGGTCCAGCCCCAACTGCAGAACCCGGCCACTTTGGCGGCCGGATCGGCTTTCTTGATCGCCTCGGCATAGGCCACGGTGCGGTCCCAGAGTTCGTCATAGCTGAGCGGCTCGGGACGAACGTCGCGGTGGGTCTGATGCCAGAGCATCGGTTCGTTGTCGAGCACCCAATAGCGGGTGCCTGCTTTTGAGGCATGAGTTGCCGTGAACTTCACCGCCTCGGCCACGAAATCAGGTCCAACGCCGACAGAGGTCTCGCGAGGGTCGGTCCCGCGAATCGGTTTACCATCGGGGCGAAGCCCATCACCGACGTCCGGATGGCCCGGCTCGAAGCTGCGTTGGGGACCGAACTTCGATGTGGGGAAACTGTACGATTTGTTGTCCTTAGCCACCCAGCCGATCATCGGCACGGTCTGGTACGCCGATCCGCCGCGGGCGTGCGCGTCCTGGAAGTGACGGAGGTAGCCGTTCCCGGTCAGGTTCTGGATCGGGGTGCCGCGGTTCTTGAAGTACCAGTCGGCGGCACCGTTATCGGCGTTGAGCTTCCAGTTGTACCGGGTCATGGCATTACCGCCGGACCGGGTAACGGTGATGCCGTAGTCGCGCATCGCCTTCTCAGGCAGTTCACAGACGCCGTAGATGCCATCGCTGATGGCGGGGCCTGGATTTTTGACGTCAACAGTGGCGGTCGCGGAGAACCGCGGCCGTTCCGGGAACGTCGTCTGCGGCAGGTCGATGACGATTTCCGCATCACGTGAACTGTCGCTACCCCAAGTCAGAATTTGGCGCTGCTTGAGGAACCAAACGGTAATGCCACTGGTGACGACAAGCAACACCAGCATTTCGCGCGTCCGTGGATTCATCTGCAATATCCCGTGCAAGTCGAAGGGGAAAGCCTGCAAGTCTGCGGCAACCTTAGTACACCGCATGGGTACGAGCAACCGTTAACGGTCGATCACGATACTCCAATAAAGCCCATGGAAGTGATTCTGCCAACTGCGCAGTTTTGAGGCGGAACGGGAAATACGTGCGACTGGGCGGCACGATCGCTACAGCCGTTGCGATATGAAGAATCGGAAGTAACGCATCAATGCTGCGAATTAAAGCACGTAACGCATCGAAACAGAGCAAAGTGGAATCGATGTCGAATTCGGGTGGGAACAAATCCGGAAGCGGTGAAACAACGAGTTTTGCCGTGTTTTGTCGGACGAACCGGATCATGCCGGGAGCGACTTGGTCAACTGGCATTCAAAATGCCTAAGTCTACTTGTCGATTGTGTGGTAGGTTTGTAGTGGACAGAAACCCGATACGGCGTTATGAAGCGGCATCCGGCGTCTCCTCCTTAGGCTTTCCCTTCCATTCGAGTCCGCGCCGGTCGTGTCCTCGGTTTCTGACTGAAACGAAAACTTCATCTTAAGTTGGCCGTGTCGAACGGCATTCCTCGGACTGTCTACCAGTCCCCGGTCTCCGTCCGCGCGCGGTAGGAGGTTCACATGTCCGGAGCTGAACTCGCCTTCGCCGCCAGTTTGATCGTCGTCTGCCCGGGGACACCTGCCCCGGAGGTGGATCGGGAAGAATGGCCGACGGTGCAAGCCGCTGTCTGGACCATCTCCATCAACTGGGAGATCATGGATCCCCGGGAGACAAACTTTCTGTTCAATCGTTACGACGACATGAAGAACGATCTCGACATCCTTCGCAAGCGTCACTGCGATCTGAAGGGGGCACCGCTTCTCAACGACAGCGCCCGCTTCCCCAGTCGGGCCGCCGTGAACGAGATGATCAGCTTCAACCGTGCGCTACGCAACCATATAGATGGAAAGCAGCATCTCGAAACCGACCGCAGCGAGATGTACCGCACCATGCTCCGCGAAACGGATGAGCTGTACAAGGTGTGGGACGCG
>JBBQII010000690.1:0-2556 GCA_038324795.1 Gemmatales bacterium | reverse complement strand
GCGCGTCATCCGGGCAGTTCGCGACGAACGAGGCAACGCCTTCCAGTGCATGGTCGAACGCGTGCAGCTGCGGGTCAAAGCCGTTCTGCACGGGGATCAGCGTCATGCCGGGTGAGAGCCGTTTGAGCACATCGGCATTGTCGTAGCACTTGGTAGAAAGCAGGATCGGCATCCCCTTGCGGGGCGACCAGCGTTTGAAGTCGATGAAGCCCGCTTTCAACGGCGGCAAGGCGTCAACGGTGATGCCCTCCGCTGCCCCCTTTTTCAGCTTGGCCGGGCGAACCTCGACCATCGTCACCTGCCAGCCTGCCTTCGCCAGTGCGTAGCCCAGCACACAGCCGATCCCCCCCGCGCCAACGATGTCGATGGTGTTCATCCGGGCAGTGTAGCGAATGTTGGAATCGGGTCGCTCGTTCGTCAGGATTGGTGGGCCTCGTTCGTTCTTGCCCTTGCATTCAAATGCAGGTACGATCAGGGAATGAAGCCCAAAGTCTATACCGAGTCAACGATCCCGAGCTATCTGACTGGCTGGGCGAGCCGGGACCTGTTGCGGGCAACGCATCAGCAGCTGACCCGGGAATGGTGGGCAACGAGGGAAGAATTTGACCTATACGTCTCTTTGCTCGTACTTGATGAATGCGCTAAGGGTGATCCGGAGGCTGCGGCCGAACGCCCCGCAGCACTCGAAGGGTTGCCAATTCTGGAAGAGATTCAACAAGTCAGAGAAGTGGCTAAAGAGTTGATGCGATCTGTGTGGCTGCCTTCCGAAGCTCAGTCTGATGCGGTGCACATTGCGACAGCGGCAGTGCATCGGATTGACTAGCTGCTAACGTGGAATTGTACGCATATCGCCGATGCGATATTTCGAACGGGAATTAATGACGTCTGCGACCGCTTCAACCTTCTGCCGCCAATCATCCGCACACCGCAAGAGCTGAAGTTTGGAGATTGATGAACATGCAGGAAACAGATGTGATCCGTGAGATTCGAGAGATCCGCGAAGCATTCGCGGCGGAGCACGACTATGACATCGACAGAATGATGGAGGCACTCCGCCATTCCGACTTGGCCAAGGGTCGGAAAGTTGTTTCGTTCGCCAGGGATTGGACCTCGGGGGAAACGCCTGTCGACTTGCGGAGTATCCCCGAATCCCGGAAGACAGTGTCGGATGCGTCGCCCCGCACTGCCGTCGATGCCGCCTGATTCGCCGGCTGCTTCCACTATCATGACCCACACACCGTCCTGCCATTCTTCCTGTTGGGGGTACCGAACGATGCGTTCTCTCGTCGCCGTGCTGTTGTCCGGTTCCATCATCGGCCTTCTCGCCTGGGCACCCGCAGGTGATGTGGCGCGCGCACAGGAGAAAGCACCTGATATCGAACTCAAGACTCCCGAACCCAAGGCCGACCCCAAGCAGCCTGAGAAGAAAGACCCGCCGGAGGAGAAGTTCGACCAGAAGAAGGCCGACATGGAGGTGCTGAAGGCCGGCAACCTCGAATTCGATGGCAAGGCGATCCTCGAATTTTTTCGCAAGCATACGG
This sequence comes from Gemmatales bacterium, assembly GCA_038324795.1. Lineage (GTDB taxonomy): Bacteria > Planctomycetota > Planctomycetia > Gemmatales > Gemmataceae > JAIOQJ01. The sequence goes on along the minus strand of JBBQII010000690.1, from coordinate 1,015 downwards.
TGACCGACGATGACCGGCTCAAGTTGGGCGAACTGATTCGCCAATTGGGTGACGATGATTTCGATCGGCGCGAGGAAGCATCGGACAAGATCGAGAAGTTCGGCGTGGCGGCGATCGGCCTGTTGCGGCAGGCGGAGCGATCCGGCAATCCCGAAGTGCTGCGCCGCTGTGAACTGTGCCTGAAGGCGATCGAGAAGGTGCCGACACGCACGCTGGCCTCCGCCGCCGCCCGGCTGTTGCGCGATCTGAAGCCCGAAGGCACGGCCGAGATGATGCTGAACTTCCTGCCGCTCTCGGAAGACGACAGCATTGCCGAGGATGTGCGCGGCACGCTGGCGGCCGTGGCGATGCAGAACGGCAAACCCGACCCGGTGCTGCTGAAGGCACTCGAATCGCCCGAGGCGATCAAGCGCGGAGCCGCGGCCGAGGCGTTTGCCCGCACCGGCGACAAAGCGCTGCGTAACCAGATGAAGAAGCTGCTGACTGGCGATGCCGACACCGACGTGAAACTGCGGATTGCCGTCGCGCTGGTGACCTCGGCAAAGGACAAAGAGGTCGTCGAGGAAATGATCAAACTGATGGTCGACGCCCCGATCGAGGCCGGGTGGCGCGCGGAAGAGATCCTTGTCCGGCTGGCGGGTGAGAACGGCCCGAACGTCTCGCTGGGCGGCGACAAGGTTGCCCGCGAGAAGGCCCGCGACGAATGGCTGAAGTGGTGGAAGGCCAGCGAGAAAGAGATTGATCTGGCCAAGCTGGATGAACTCGAACGCACGCTCGGCTACACACTGATCGTCGAAATGGACATCCGCGGGCAGGGCGGCCGGGTGAAGGAAGTCACACCCGACGGCAAGATCCGCTGGGAGATCAACAATGTGCAGTTCCCGACCGACGCGTTGATCGTCGCCAACAACCGCGTCATCATCGCGGAGCAGAACACCAACCGCGTCAGCGAACGCGATACGGCCACCGGCAAGGAGATCTGGGGCGAGAACTTCAACCAGCCGATCAACCTGCA
>JBBQII010000689.1:0-2568 GCA_038324795.1 Gemmatales bacterium | reverse complement strand
AGCAGATGAACGACGAGCGCGCCAAGGAAGGCAAGCCGGCCCCGAAGTATTCCGAGGTGCTGGCCGAACTGCTTGTCGAAGAGAAAGAGTCGCGGGCCCGGTTGCAGCAGGCCCGCGCGCGAGCCGAGGCCGCGGCCCAGTCAAACAACCAGAACATGCCCGCCAAACCGCCGATGCAGCCCTGGGACCCTTCCGAGGTGATGAGACGGCGGCCGAACAGAATGCTGCCGACTGGCCTGATGGTGGGATTCCTCGTCATCGCCCTGTGGAGCCAACGGCCCGCAATGGAGCCGTCCCGAACGAGCCTGCCCGTTGAACAACTGCAGGCGGCCGAACTGCCCCGCGTGTTTGCTTCCACGGGTACGCGGGATGTGTGCTTCAACGGGGGAACATCGTCACTTCCCCTGGTTCCAGTAGATCCGGGCAGTGAACAGGGGGCTTGCGCCACCTGCTCGCAGTTATTGCGGATATGCCCGCCCTCTCCACACGCTCTTCCCCCCCATCATCGAACGCCCCAGCGCGTACCACTGGATCGCCAGCAGCACCAGCATGCCGAAGGGGTGCAGCAGGGCGCTTTCCATTGGTTGCCGGAAGCGCGAGGCGGCGTCGAAGCGCGGGTAGTACATGACGATGGTTGCGAGGCCGGAGATGGCCAGGCCCAGGCCCAGTCGGGATTGCTCGAAGTAGTTGATGATGCGGAAGAAGTCGCTGCCGCCGAAGTAGATGAGGATCGCGAACCGGCTCAGGAATTCCACGAACAACAACAAGGGCAGCACCTGCCCGAGCAGCAGCATGATCGTGGCGGGGACGATCAGTCGTGTCGATGCCAGCCCCTCGCGCGCGTTCTTCGCCAGGCCGAACCAGACTTCCCTGCCGCTGCGGTACATCCGGCATGTGGCCAGGTAAGTTGCATCGCACAGGTCGGTTGTGAATCCCTTTGCGCGAAACGCGCGTGGCAGGGTCAGGCCGTCGTGCAGCGATGTCCTGACCATTTCATGCCCGCCGGTTGCTTCATAGGCCTGTCGACGGATCAGGAACAGTTGCCCGCAACCCGCACCGAGGCCTGGCTGTTTGCTTTTCCGCATTCGCGACAGAGGGAGAAAACCGAGCAGCAGGAATTGAATCAACGGCAACAGCAGGCGTTCGAGAAACGTCCCGGTTTCCTGCAGCGGGAAGCCGCTGACCAGGTCGGCGTTCGATTGCTGCATGAATGCAGCAAGGCAGGCAACTCCGTCCGGCGCGAGGCGAACATCGGCATCGACGAAGCAGAAAAGATCATGCCGGGCGTGCTTCGCCAGCGTGGCACCGGCGTGCTGCTTGCCGCACCAGTCCTCCGGCAGCGGCGGAGCCTGCTCCAGGCGGACGCGCGGGGTCTGCTCGCACCATGCGCGCACGCGCCGGGCGGTGTCGTCTTCGGAATGATCATCAAGGACGACGACTTCAAACTCGATGCCGCGCGTCAATAACGCTGCTTCAAGGGCACCGTCGATCGATGCCGATTCGTTGCGGGCGGGGATCAGGATTGAGACCGGCGGCAGCGGTTTCCCGTCCGGACGTGGCGTCTTGAAAATGCGCACATTGCGTGCGTAAAGCACGGCCGGCACAAGAGCAAACAGCAGGCTCAACAGCGCAAGAGCAATGAGCATCAGTTCCCCTCCCCGGGTTTGCCGGAATGCGATCCGTCGAAGCGTTTGCCGGTCAGCCAGGCCTTCGTACGTCGCCAGCCGTCGTAGACACCGCCGATGCCGCTGCGGCCGCTGACAAGCCTTTCGAACAGGGCCGGGTCACGTTGCATTGCCTCACGCGCGAGGGCATCCTGCGTATCGGTCAGGGCGGCTTCAATCCGCGCGGTCCAGCCCCGGCCATCGAGTTCGGTCGACATCGGCAACGGCTCGCCGATGCGGATGAGTGCTTCCGGCAAACGCTCTTCCCAGAAGACGTACTCCAGCGCCACGGGCACGATCAACCCTCGGCGGATACGCGAGGCGACATAGCCGACGCCCGGTTGCAACTCGATCGGCCGGACGCGCGGGTCGACGAACTTTCCCTGGGCCGTGATCCACATCGCCCGATACGGTTGTTCATAGATGGCTTCGGAGATCTTCAGGAACCGGGCCGCCCCCCGCGGCGTGGCCTCGATGCCGAAAAAGCCAAGCCGATCGAAGAAGCGGTACTTGGAAAGCATGGCGGCATCGATCGGTGCGAAATGGCGGTAGGCCGGCATGCGGTTCACAAGCACGATGCCGATGATGACGTCCCACCACGAGGGATGATTCAACACGAACATCAGCGGCTGACCGGCGTTCTCGGGCACCGCCGCGCTGGTGCGTGACAGCCGGACAGCATGGAAATTCCGTCGGGCGTAGCGGATGCAGTGCTTGCGGAACCAGCGATACAATAACTTCGATTGCCGCGGCAAGGCTGGGTTACGCTCGGCAGAGGCCATCAGAAGGTTCCGAAACACTTTATTGCATGCAAAAACAACGCAGTGAATGCCGTTCAGACGGCCCGTTTGACCGCGCTGTTATAATGGTGTATTGATACGAATGCTGATACCCTCCACCCCGC
>JBBQII010000688.1:0-2594 GCA_038324795.1 Gemmatales bacterium | reverse complement strand
AAGAGATCGTCGCCCGCCGCCGCTACTACAGCGGCGAGATCCTCGCGCGTGCCAGCACGGACATCCATGAGAATGGGCCGAACGAACTCGATGTTCTCGAAAAGTCGCCGATCAAGGATGACAAGATGAAGGCGACCATCGCCATGCTCAAGGAAGTGGTCGTCGACCAGGATCCGGAAAACGACCATGGCCCGTTCCTGCCGTTCGCCCGCCTGACGTTCGAGCGACACGGCGTGCCGTTCGAGCTTCGCTTCGGCCCGCGGCAGGTCGAGATGATCTACGATAGGGATGCGGTGCGGAAGAATCTGGCAGCGCGCGGCGACCAGGAAACCAATCTGGCCAAGGCCGAGTTGGCGATGGCCGAGAGCGGACTGGATGAAGCATCCGCCCTGCTCAATCAATGCCTGAAGCAGAGTTCATCGGAAGATCTCGATTTCCGGGCGGCGGTCAATCAGCAGTTGTTCCGCGTTCACCAGCAGTTGACCCGCCGGGCCATCCGCGCCGGCGAGAACGATGCTGACCGCGACAACGCGCTGGGCATGAGCCGGACGGCCAGTACACTCGCGGAAGAGATGGAAACGCTGTTTGCCGTTGCGGAAAGCCATCAGCGCCGCGGCGACCTGCCCGCGGCCGCACGCACGCTGCGTTCGATCATCGCCACCTACGGCGATCGCGAGTACCCGATCGCGCCGCTGTCCGTCGCCGATGGGAAAGAAGTGCTGAAGCAGGCCCATGACGTGCTCGACCGCTATCAGGCGAGAGTGCAATCAACCATGCTGGCGAAGGAGTTCGGCAACAGCCTGGCGCTGAACAAGAAGGGGCTGTCGTTGTACCTCAGCACGCTGTCGCCGTTGCCCAAGTCGCTAACCGTGCGCGCGGGCGAATTCGCCAGCTACCGGCTGCTGCAGCTTCAACAACAGAACCCGGATTTCGCGAAGCTTGATCAGGAACAGGCCGACAAGGAGTTGGCCCACCTGCAGCCGGCGGAGTTGCTGCAGCGCCTGGCGGAGTACCCGGGCACCCCGGCCGCGAAGCGCCGGCACGACGAATTGATGCCGAAGGCCGACCGCCGACAGCGGGCGCTCTTGGACGATATGGCACGCGCGGGTGGATTGAAGAGGGAAGGCGACGCCGCGAGCAGCGGAGTGGTAGCGGCGGCATTGCCGCAGACGCCGCGGGAACACGACTTCGCAGACGATGAAGGAGCAAGCCGGCTTGTGCTGCAACGCAAGGGAGAAGGTACGGTCGCCCCGAACCTGCTGTTCATCGGTGCCCAGCTTCGCAAGCGGCTCGACAACAAATTCGTGATGACCGCCTGGGACCTGAACGCCGGCAAGCCCGCATGGGAGACCGGGGAACTGCGCCTGAAAGGTAAAGGGCAGGAGCCGGGGTTCTTCGAAGCGTTCGTCCGCGGCGACCTGGTCATCGTGCATGGGCTGTACGACGTGCTGGCGTTCAACTGGAAAGACGGCCAACTGCGCTGGCGCTTCCAGGTTCCGTTCGATTTCGAAATCAAACATGCCCTGATGCAGGATGATCTGCTGGTGCTGGCCGGCAAGTCGGAAACGATGGCGCTGGTCGCCGACAGCGATCAGCCGACGGGCGAAGTCGCCTGGCAGGTCAAGGAACGCGGCGACCTGTATTCCGAACCGTTCCACCACGGCAACCGGCTCGTCAGCGTACGCAAGTTTCCGTTCAGCGTGACGGTACGCTCGAACGCGACGGGACAACTGATCGGGCGGTTGGACCTTCCCGATCTCAGCATGAACCGCCGGCATCCGCTGATCGACGGCGGACCCGAGGAACTGCCGATCGTTCACCACGGCCGGCAGTTGCTGGTGACCGATGCCTGGTACTACATCCTGATCGATGTCGAACGCCCCGGCATCATCTGGAAACGGCTGGTCGACCAGAGTGACGTCACGCGCGACCCGGCTATGCGCTTCTACCTGGGCGACAAACACCTGGCGGTGCTGAAGGAAGACTACGACAGCAAGGCGTTTTACATGCTCTCGGCCGAGACGGGTGAAATCCTCTGGCAGACCGACCCGAAAAAGACGACTGTCCAGCCGCTGCACTCGATGCGGATCGCCGATGGCACGGCCTACGGCATCCAACCGCACGCCGGCCAGGGGTTCTACCTGGTCGCGCGCGATGCTCAGAAGGGGCAGCAGGTGTTCCGCGAGGAAGTCGTCGGCTTTCAGGGCAAACCCGAAGTAACCCTTTGGCCCGTGCAGGACCCCGACCATCTGCTGGTGCAGATCGCCGACCGGCAGACGTTCGAACTGCGCGCCTTCGACCGCAAGACCGGCAAGCTGGTTGCCACACTTCGCAAACAGGGCGTGGCCTCGTTCGGTACGCACGGCCGAGTGTCGATCGCCGTGCAGAACGGGCGATTAGTGATGCTGAGCAAGGATAAGTTGAGTTATTGAGGTTGGATGAGGTACAGTTGATTGAGGGGTGCGAGCCATAGCAAACGCGTTCAAAGGCGATACGACGAATCCCCTTGGTGGAATGTACCCGGTACCGCGCTTGAGGAACTGGCGAACGAAATCTTTCAACTGTATGATTCGGAGGAAGAGTGCGATCGGCAG
>JBBQII010000687.1:0-2605 GCA_038324795.1 Gemmatales bacterium | reverse complement strand
TCCGCGGCAGGTGAGCTTGCCATCGCTGAACGTGCCCGCGCCGCCTTCACCGAAGAGGTAGTTGCTGTCCGGTTGAAAAGCGCCTCCCGCATCGAACGTCTTCACGTCGCGAATCCGTTCGCTGACCGGCGTGCCGCGTTCGAGAACCAGCGGCGCGTACCCGGCCTGCGCGAGGAAGTAGGCCGCGATCAGCCCCGCCGGGCCCGAGCCGACAATGACCGGTCGATGCCGCAGCGGTTCATTGCCGGGCGGCGGCATCTCGAACGGTTCATCGCGAAACGCGTCGACCTGGACGGCCCGGCCGTGCCCTGCCTTTTTCAGGAAGCTGCCTTCATCGCCGAGGTTGACTTCAACGGAGTAGACGAAGCGCAGGTCACGCTTGTCGCGCACGTCCAGGCTTTTGCGCAGGATGCGCCACGACCGGATGTCTGCCGGTGGAACATGAATCGACCGCGCCAGCCGATCGGGAAGTTCCACATCGGGAACATGGATCGGGACGCGCAGATTGGTGATGCGGATCGCCATGAACGCCGGCCGGGGTCAGTACAGAATTTCCTGGCGATCGAAGACAACGCCGATCACGCTGGTCATTGAAATGTCACGGTCATTGCCGTCGCCGTCTTTCGCGGCTTCAACGCCGCGGCGTAACTGCACCCGCCATGTGGCGAGTGTGTCCTTCGCGTTTTTCAGGTGCTTCTCGATCTCGTTGGCATTGAACGACGAGACGACCACGTACTCCCGTTCCTCGCCGGGCGCCAGGGGCTTGATATCGTCCTTCTGTCCATCGACATACTCACCCGTGTCATCAGGCCAGGCAAACGGGCCACCCATGGTGAAGTTGCGCTCGACCTCAACACCGTTGTAAATCGGCAGTCCTACCGGTTTTGACAGCAAGTGCCGATTGAAGGCCGGGTCGGTCGGATGAAACGTCGTATCGTCTGATGTGTTCTTCAGTTTGACTCGCAGCAGGTAGACAAATCCCGGCGACTCACGATAAAGCCGATCGTTCTCGCTGCGGCGGAAACGGTTCACCTTCGTGTACTCGACGCTCAAAGGCGTCACTTCCAGGCTGCCGACCTGCAGGGTTTCGTTCAGCTTCACCTTGAGCGCATCGGGCACCGGCAGATTGCCGGCGGGCATGCCTTCGATCTTCGCGGCCTTCTTGCGTTCCGCGCGGTCGTACTCGCCGAAGAAGTCGGGAATCGCCATGTACGGCGACGCTTTGCCCTCGCCGGCAACCTGCTGCTCCGCCTCCTTCTGCGTCTTGTTGTAGAAGAGGTAGGCCGCGATGCCCGTGGCGATGACGGCATACAGCAGCAGCATCCAGACGAACATGCCGCCACCCTGCCTGACGACCACATGGGGCGTCGGTCGTCGCTCGGCACGGTTGTCCAGTTCATCGCGATCTTCGTCCGGCAGATCGATTCCGCCCGACCGATTCGCGCCGAAGTCGATCGGGGCCGGGAAGCTGTTGACTGCCGGTGCCTGTTCCGTCGCGCCCGTGCCGCTTTCGGTGCGCGGGGCAGGGTAGGTGGGAGGCGGGTTGAACTTCATCGGCGGCGGCGGGGCATTCGTGCTGAAGACATCGTCGTCGGGTGCATCGCCGAAGATGCTCTCCTGTCCATCCACCTTGGGAGTCGGCGGTGGTGGCTGTGGCGGCGGCGGCGGTGGTGGGGGCGGCGGAGCAGCGACGGGCGCGTTCGCCGAAACGGGAGCCTGCACCACCTGCTTGCAATGCGGACAACGCACGTTGCGGCCGAGCAGGTTCAACCCGACGGCCATCGGCTTGCTGCAGAATGAGCAGGGAAAGTTCACCGTCTGCATAGCTGATTCCCGATGTGCTGAACCGACAACGGGGCGGTGGATCATTCGGCAGCGATGCCGATGGTCCGCAACCCCGTGGAGATGCGAATTCGTTACTTGCTGGCGCGGGCGAGGTACTTGCCTTCAACCGTATCGATCTTGATCACGTCGCCGGCGTTGATGAACGACGGCACATCGATCTTGATTCCGGTCTCGACCGTGGCCGGCTTGTACTGGGCCGCCGCGGTCGCTCCCTTGATGCCGGGTTCGGTCTCGATGACTTTCAGTTCGACCGTGGCCGGCACTTCGCAACTGAGCGGCTTGCCGTCGTACACGGTGACGCGAACCATGTCGTTTTCGCGCAGGTAGCCGACCTGCTCGCCGATGAACTCGGCCGGCAGCGGCAGTTGGTCGAACGTTTCGGTATCCATGAAGATGAGGTTGTCGCCTTCACGATACGAGTACTGCATGTCCTTCGTTTCCAGGAACGCCAACTCGACCTTGTCGTCCGGCCGGACCCGGCTCTGCGTGATTGAGCCGGTCTTCAGGTTGCGGATCTTCAACTGCAGGATCGCGCGCCAGTTGCCGGGCGTGTTCAGATCGCGGTCGAGGCACTGATACAGCAGGTTGTCATCGCCGACGAAGACCATCCCCTTGCGGATGTCAATGTTCTTGATTGCTGCCACCGGCTGATCTCCCTGGAGTTCGAGGGGCATCGCTGCCCGGATACCTTCGTGCCGGTAGTTTAGCAATTGACGGAAGAATAGAGAAGGGTGCCACGCGACCATCAACTCAGGTGAAG
>JBBQII010000686.1:0-2610 GCA_038324795.1 Gemmatales bacterium | reverse complement strand
AAGACCAACAAGCCGGTCGAAACCGAGAACCTGACCAAGCATACTGTTGTGCGTCGCTGGAAGGCGGTTGATGTCGATCAGGCGGGCGTCGCCACGCTGCAGATGACGATCCTGTCGTTGAAGTGGGAACGCAAGCTGCCCGACGGCAAGATGGACGTGTTCGACTCGACCAAGCCCGACAAGCTGAACGAAGAAGAGATGGCCAAGCTGATCGGTCCCGTTCTGGCCGAGATCCGAGTCGACGGCACCGGCAAAGTCGTTGAAGTGAAGCAGGTTCGCCAGGGGGCGCCCAACCGCTTCGGCATCGAACTGCCGTTCAAGATCATGCTGCCCGAATCCGGCCCGAAGGAGGGCCAGACGTGGGAGCGCCCGTTCACCATCAAGCTCGACCCGCCCCACGGCACCGGCGAAAGTTACGAAGCCGTGCAGAAGTACACCGCCAAGGCCCCGGTCAACAGCTTTGCCACCATCGGCATCAGCACATCGATCAAGGAAATGCCCGCCCAGGCATCCGACCAGATCCCGCTGCTGCCGATGCTCCTCGAAGGCGATGTCTACTTTCAGGAGTCAACGGGCAAGTACTACGCTGCCCGGTTGAAGATGAAGAAGGAACTCGTCAATCACGCCGGCGACGGCAGCAAGTACGTGTTCGAGACGGTGTATCTGGAAGATCTGAAGACGGAATGATCATGTTAGCCGCGACGCCCAGGGTTTCCGGAGCGGAGCGCGTCGAGTGCGGGCTCCGCTCCGGAAACCCGGCGCGACGCGGCTAACGTTGCACTTCTTCCCCATCGACGAACTGCCGGCATGGCGGCAGTGCTTCGAGGAACGACTTCCCGTAACCCTTCGACAGCACGCGCGGGTCGAACAACACGACCATCCCTTTGTCGGTCTTCGTACGGATCAATCTTCCGAAGCCCTGCTTCCATTTGATCACCGCCAGCGGCATCGAGTAATCGAAGAATGGCTTCCCGCCTTCCTTCTCAATCGCTTCACTGCGGGCTTCCACCAACGGCCGATCAGGGACCACGAACGGCAGTTTGGTGATCATCACATTCCGCAGTGTATCCCCCTTGATGTCGACGCCCTGCCAGAACGTATCGACGCCGAACAACACCGCTCGCGGCGTGGAGCGGAACTGTTCGAGCAGCTTCGCAGTCGGCAGCCCATCCCCCTGCACCAGCAGCGGATAGTCGTTGTCGCGGAACCAGTCGCGCAATTGGGCCGCCACACTCTTCATCATGGTTTTGCTGGTAAACAGAACGAACGCCTGCCCCTGCGATCGGGCGACGTAGAGCGGGATCTTCTCGATGACCGCCTTCTCGTAGTTCTCCGGCCGGGCCGATGGATCGGGCATCGTGCGGAACAGGTGCAGTTCCGCCTGCTTCTGATAGTCGAACGGGCTGCCCAGTTGCAGCGACTCGCCGGTCGTCAGTCCCAGCCGATTGCGATAGAAGTTGAACCCGCCGCGGCCGCCGGAGGACAGCGTCGCGCTGGTCATGATCACACTCGGCACCTTCTCGTACAGTTCTTCGCGAAGAATCGGACCGACATCGATCGGCGCACTGATGAGCGCCAGCTTATTCCGCTGGCCTCGCGGTTCGACCCAGTAGACTTGCCCTGCCAGTCCCTGTTCCAGCCACTGGGTCAGTGAGTCGGCCTGCCCGGCGCAGCGGGCAGCCGCGCTTTCCAGTTCCATCTTCTGCTCTTCGGACTTGATCGCTTTCGCGTCCTCAAACATGCCGGACGCCAGTTTGTGCAGTTGCTCGGACAGTTCATTGGCGACGATGTTCGCCTCGCGTACTCTGCCGTTGCGGCCGCCCTTCGTCCGGCTCCAGTCGCGCACGTCGCTGAAGAACTCGGCCGCTTTCTGCCGCACGCCGTCAACCTGCTCGAGTGTCTCCGAACTGCCGAACAGTGCCAGCAGGCCTTTCTTGCGGTCGCTGGTCAATAGTTTGCTCATCTGGTAGTCGAGCGAGCCTTCGCTGACTTCCAGCCCAAGATGGTCGGCCGCGACATCTTCAAGAGTGTGCGCTTCGTCGAAAACGACCGCCTGATAATCGGGAAGCAGTTTAATTCCCTGTCGACGCAGGGCGAGATCGCTAAAGAACAAGGCATGATTGACGATGATGACATGCGCCGCCTGAAGCTGTGCACGTGCCTTGTAGTAGAAACATTCCGCATAGCTGGGGCATTTCTTGCGAAGGCAGTTGCCCGTGTCGCTTTCGACAGCGTCCCATACCGCGATCGATGGCTGCATCGGCAGGTCGGAGCGCGTGCCGTCCTTCGTGGCGCGTGACCATTTGCCGATTTCGACCAACTGGTCCTGCGCCCGGTGGTCGACGAACAGCTTCTGCGCCCGCTGGTGCGCCACACGCAACCGGCGCAGGCTGATGTAGTTGCTGCGCCCCTTTGCGAGAGCCACGCGGAACCCGTCGCCCAGATGTTGCCTCAGAAACGGGATATCCTTGTTGAGCAATTGCTCCTGCAGCGAGATCGTGTGCGTCGAGATGATGACGCGGAACTTCTCATCGGCGAGTGCCGCCTGAATTGCCGGCACCAGATACGCGAACGACTTACCGACGCCGGTACCAGCCTCGACCATCAGGT
>JBBQII010000685.1:0-2614 GCA_038324795.1 Gemmatales bacterium | reverse complement strand
TGGCCCGCATGCTGGAACGCGCGTCGTTCAGCTACTGTCGCCGCAGCAAGTTGACCGCACCGCCCACCGATGCGCCGGCGGTGATCCTGCTCGATACGATTGGCGAACTGAATGCCGCGTGGGGTCTGGCTGACATCGGTTTCACCGGCGGCAGCCTCGACGGCAAGCGCGGCGGGCAGAGCATGATCGAACCGGCCGGGTTGGGCGTGCCGGTGGTGTTCGGTCCACACGTCTGGAACTTCCGCGATGCCGCCGCCCGCTTGATCGAAGCCGGTGCCGCGTTCAAGGTCGACGGAGCGGCCACCATGAGGCAGCAACTGGAACGGCTGCTCGACGATGCCGAACTGCGGCAGAGCATGGGCCGGGCGGCGCGGGAACTGGTGGTTGCGCAGCAGGGGGCCACGGGACGGACGCTGGATCTGCTGGATGATGTATTGGGTGTCCATGTCGCGGTGCGACGCGCTGCATGACGACCGGGCCCCGTTGGCCCGATCGCTAAACGGGGGTCAATCGCGTTGACACCAGCGCCAACGACTCTTCGATTGACTCGATGCCCAATACGATCAAATCGCCTGGTCGCCGCTCACTGAGCGCCTGCTCGATCGCTTCCATCTCGGTGATGGTTTCAACGATTTCCCGAGTGCGGCCACCGCGGGCCATGCCGCGGCGCAACCACTCGTTCAACTCGCCGTCGGCCCGACCGCTGTGGCCCCAATCGCGATAGAGGATCACGCGGTCGATCGTCTTGCCGATCGACTGTCCCATCTCGATCAGGTCCTGATCGCGTCGGTTGCAGCCGCTGAAGACCAGCACGCGACGCTCGGCCGGGAACTGGTCGAGCGAATCGACCAGGGCGGTCACCGCACTGGGGTTGTGAGCGTAATCGACAATCACGACCGCGCCATCGGCACGGAAGATGTTGAAGCGGGCAGGGGCCTGCTCGGCGTCACCCATGAACGTGGCCAACCCGGTGCGGATGGCTGCGATCGGCAACCCGAGCGCGATGGCCGCCCCCGTGGCAGCCAGGGCGTTCTCCAACTGGAACGCTACGCCGCCGGTCTGCGTCAGCGGTACTTCATCCAGTGGGGCAATCGATGTTTCGCCGGCCTGGTCGATCAGAATGATCTGCCCGTTGCGGACCGCGACGGCCCGTTCCCCGGCTGCCTTGTGTCTGCTGAGGATCGACGTATTGGCGTCTTTCGAGAAGAACAACACCCGGCCGGGGCAGTAGTCCGACATCGCGGCGACGAGCGGGTCTTCCGCGTTCAGCACGGCCGTGCCGTCCGGGGCGACTGCTTCGACCACCACGCGCTTCACCTGTGCCAGGCCTTCCAGCGTATCGATGCCGCGGAGCCCGAAGTGGTCACCGTGGCCGATATTGGTGACCACGCCGACCGCACATTGGTCGAAGCCCAGCCCTTCACGCAGGATGCCGCCGCGCGCTGTTTCCAGCACGGCCGCTTCCACTTTGGGGTTCAGCAAAATCGAACGGGCACTATAAGGCCCGGCACAGTCGCGCGTTTCGGTCCGTCGACCGTCGATGTAGATGCCATCGGTGCAGGCCATGCCGACGACGCGCCCGGCCGCCTTCAGGATGTGTGCGAGCAGCCGCGATGTGGTTGTCTTGCCGTTGACGCCTGTAACGGCTGCCAGCGGAATGCGCCCGGTCTGCCCGGGGGGGTACAGTTCACCGAGAATCGCTTCACCCACCGGTCGCGGCCTGCCGGCCGACGGATCGAGGTGCATGCGCAACCCCGGCCCGGCGTTGACTTCGACCATGGCCGCACCCTGCTCGGCCATCGGGCGACTGATATCGACGGCGACGACATCCACGCCGGCCACATCCAGCCCGACGACCTGGGCCGCTTCCACGGCACGCGCGGCCACGTCGGGGTGAACGTCATCGGTCACATCGGTTGCAGTGCCGCCCGTACTGAGATTGCCGTTGCGGCGGATCAGCACCTTCAGCCCGTCGGGTGGGACCGAATCGGGTGTGAAGCTTTGCTCGGCAATCACTTCCAGGCCGACCGCATCGAGTTTGATCCAACTGAGCGACGTCGAATGACCATCGCTGCGGCGCGGGTCGGTGTTCACCTGGGCGACGAGTTCCCTGATCGTCGATTTTCCGTCGCCTTGCACCTGGGCCGGTTCACGGCGAGACGCCGCGACGACCTTGTTGCCGACGACCAGCAGGCGATGGTCTTCGCCAGGCACAAAGCGCTCGACCATGATGTACGAGCTTTCCTCGCGGGCGGCGGCGTAAGCCTTTTCAACCTGCTCCCTCGTGCGCAGGTCGGTCGCGACGCCACGCCCCTGATTGCCGTACTGCGGCTTCACCACCACGGGACCGCCGATTTCCCCGGCCGCGCGCCAGGCATCTTCCGCATCGCTGACCGGGCGTCCCTCCGGAACGGGAACGCCGACTGCCTGCAGCAGGGCACGCGTCAGATGTTTGTCCTGCGCGACGTACTGTGCGATCGCTCCGGTGCGGTCGGTCTCCGCGGTGAGTGCCCGCCGCTGCCGGGCCCCCCAGCCGAAGACGCATAAACTGCCTTCGCCAAGTCGCCGGTAGGGAATCCCGCGCGCCTTGGCGGCGGTGACAAGCGACCCGCCG
>JBBQII010000684.1:0-2617 GCA_038324795.1 Gemmatales bacterium | reverse complement strand
TTCCGCAAGCCGACCATCGTCAACAACGTGGAAACACTCGCCTGCGTCACGCAGATTGTGCGGCGCGGCAAAGAATGGTTTCAGTCGATCGGCATTCCGCCCGACCCGAAGAACCCGCGCGATGCCGGCAGCTACGGCCCGAAACTCTACTGCGTCAGCGGGCACGTCAACACTCCCGGTTGCTGGGAACTGCCTCTGGGCGTCACCGGTCGCGACCTGATCGACAACTATGCCGGCGGCGTCTGGAAGGGCCGCAAGGTCAAGGCGATCGTCCCCGGGGGCTTGAGCATGGGCTTCATGACCGCCGCGGAGCTGGATACACCGCTCGATTTCGCCGGCCCCGGCCGCGTCCAGTGCCTGGGCCTCGGCACTGCCGCGGTCACGGTCATCGACGACCAGACCAGCATGGTCGATGTGCTGCACAACACCTGCCAGTTCTACGCCCACGAATCGTGCGGCCAATGCACGCCCTGCCGCGAAGGCACCGGCTGGATGCTGAAAATCACGGAGCGCCTGCGGCGTGGCCGGGGCCGCAAAGAGGATCTCGATATTCTCGTGGATGTGGCCGACCGGATCGGCATCATGCCGGGCACGACCATCTGCGGTTTGGCCGACGGGGCCGGGTGGCCGGTGAAAAATGCGATCCGAAAGTTTCGCCAGGAGTTTGAAGACGCGATCCGCAGTGGATATAGAAGCAACACGAAGTCGCTTACTCTCGTGGGCGCCCACTGAGCAATCTTCATGACCAAGAAATCGCAACGGATTCTGATCGTCGGTGTGGCCATTGTGTCCGCGATCGCCGGCTTCTTCATCTACAAGGCCGTCAAGGTCGGCGGGCAGATGGATGAGATCACGACGGACCTGAAAGACTTCGGAGCGGCCTACCAAGCCACGACGAAACAGAACGGCAAGCCGCCCGGCTCATTGGAGGAGATGAAGCCGTTCCTTGCGGTTAAGTCGACGAGCGTTCAGAATCGTGCCGCCGCGGAGGACATTGTTGTTGCCTGGGGTGCCTTCATCGATCCGAATGCGGACCGTGCGAACGAACGGGCATTCTCAATGGTTCGGAACAAAGTGGGGAACAAAATCATCACGATGTTCCAGGACGGCAGCATTCGACATCTGACGGAAGAAGAAGTGCAAAAGTCATTGAAAGCCGTGCTGCCGCCCAGTGCTCAACCGCCGGCGAAGAAAGTCGAAAAGGCCGGCAAGTAGCTTACCCGGAGTGATGACGATGAAACTCCTGCTCGGTCTCGTGATGGTGCTGGGATTCGGTTCCCAGGTGCAGGCCCAGGCTGTCGCCCGCGCGGTGACGGCCAACGACCTGAAGAGCATTCAGATCTTCATGGAAGCGGCATCCGCCGAGTCGGGCAAGCTGCCTGACGCTGCGACGACACTGGCGGCCCTGCAGATGGACAAGGGCTCGGCCAATCTGGTGAAGTTGGTCACCGATGGTGTCATCGTGCTGACCGGCACCGGGAGTCGGGAAGAGGTGTGGGCCTACGAGAAGTCGGCCCTCGAAAAGGGCGGGCTGATGCTTTCGAGCAACGGCATCGACCGGGTCACGGCAGCGGACTTGAAGAAGCGATTGGGGAAGTAGCCTCGCCGCATCACGGCGTCGCCCGGGTGGAGCAACATGGCAACCGTTTACGTGAACGACAAACCGGTTGATATCGGCACCGAACGCCTTAACTGCGTTCAGGTGGCCGAGCGCGCCGGCGTGCTGATCCCGCACTACTGCTGGCACCCTGCCCTGACGGTTGTCGCCAGTTGCCGGATGTGCCTGGTTGAAGTCGGCGAGTTGAAGGACGGCAAAGTCCTCATCCCGCCCAAGGTTTTCCCCGGTTGCCAGACGCCGGTGAAAGACGGCACTGTCATCGTCACGGGCGAGTACGCCAAGCGCGACACGAACGTCGCGCCGCTGACTTACCCCGACAAGTATGTCCCGGGCAAGTTCGCCGAGAAAGCCCAGGCCGACACGCTCGAAGGGATTCTGCTGAATCACCCGCTTGACTGCCCTGTCTGCGACAAGGCGGGCGAGTGCAAGCTGCAGGATTACAGCTTCCAGTTCGGCCGGGCCGAAACGCGACTTGTCGATGAAAAGAACACGCCGCCGAACAAGCCGGAACTCGGGCCGACCATCTCGCTGTTCACCGACCGCTGCGTAATGTGTTCACGCTGTGTGCGCTTCACGCGTGAGATCTCGGGTGAAGCGGAACTGCAGATCATCCATCGCGGCAATCATGCCGAGATCGACGTCTTCCCCGGCGAACCGCTCGACAACAAGCTGGCCGGGAACGTAGTCGACCTGTGCCCCGTGGGCGCGCTGGGCTCCAAGGACTTTCTGTACACGCAACGCGTCTGGTACATGAAGTCGCACGACAGCGTCTGTGCCGGGTGCAGCACCGGCTGCAGCATTCATGTCGATACCAACAAAGATGTGCTGTTCCGCCTGCGGCCGCGCGAGAACCCGCAGGCGCAGGGCCACTTCATGTGCGATGAAGGCCGGCACGGCTATCACTACGTGTATTCGAAGGAACGCCTGGGCCGACCGCTGGTCCGCAAGGATGGCACCGCGACGCCTGCTCTCTGGTCGAATGTATTGGCTGAATTGGCC
>JBBQII010000683.1:0-2617 GCA_038324795.1 Gemmatales bacterium | reverse complement strand
AGCGTCGGTTCCACCACCGGGGCAAACTGGTCGGAGTGTAAACCGGGGAGCGGATTGTCGTCGCTGATATCGGCCTTGGCGACGCGTTCGGGCGATTGCGTTCCCAGGAAGTAAAGCAGCGACGGCACACCGGCGCGGCCGAAGCGGGCGAAGTCTTCGCCGCCCATCATCGGCGGGCGCTGCACCACGCGGCTGTCGCCAAGCACATCGCGCAAAATGTCGACCGTCTTCTCGAGCAGCGGCGGGTCGTTGACGACGGCCGGGGTGTGCCAGTTCGATTTGATCTTCACGATCGGTTCCGGGGCGGAGGCACTCATGGCCGCGGCCCTGGCCATACGGGCGATGCCATCCAGCACTCGTTGACGCGTCAGTTCGCGTGTAGTGCGGACGGTCAACTGCAGCGTCACATCATTGGGGATGATGTTCGGCTTCACGCCGCCATGAATCGTGCCGATGGTCAGGACCAGCGGGTCGGTCGGGTTGTTCTCCCTGCTGACGAGGGTCTGGAAGTCGAGGATCAGCCGGGCCGACAGCACGACCGGGTCGACAGTCATATGCGGCCAGGCACCGTGGCCGCCCTTCCCGCGAACGACGACTTCGACCATGTCGATGTTCGCCATTGCCAGGCCGGGGGTGTAGGTCACCGTGCCGGCGGGGCTTTGCGGGTCACAATGCAGGGCGAGGCAGTAGTCGGGTCGGGGAAACTTGCTGAACAGCCCGGCCTGCAGCATCTGGTGCGCCCCGGCCCCGGTTTCCTCCGCGGGTTGGGCGACGAAGATCAGTGTACCGTGCCAGTCGTCGCGCATGGCATCGAGTACCCGGGCGGCACCCAGCCAGGAAGTCATGTGCACGTCGTGCCCGCAGGCGTGCATGACACCGACAAGCGTACCGTCCCTATCCCGGGCCTGGGCTTTACTGGCGTACGGCAGGCCGGTCTTTTCTTCGATCGGCAGCGCGTCCATCTCCGTGCGGACAAGCACGGTCGGGCCATCGCCGTTGTGCAGTACCGCCACGACGCCACCGCCGAAGTTGCGAGTGACCTCGAAGCCGGTGCCGGCCAGTTGATTCGCCAGGTACGCGGCCGTCTTGGTTTCGTAGTAGGACAGTTCGGGGTGGCTGTGCAGGTGCTTGTAGGTCTTCTCAAGATCGGCGAAGTGGTCGCGCAGGTAGTCGTCGATTTCGGCCGACCACTGCAACGCGACATCCGGCTTGGGCGGGGGTGGATTGTCTTCATCATCGTTGGGCGATTCGGCATGCTCGCCCGGCAGCCGGGGCGCGGCATTGCCGGTCGGCCCCGAGAAGGGCGTTGTCAGGAAGAACACCAGTGACACGGCCATCAGCGCGAGAAGCGCCACCAGGCCACGCGGCGAAAATAGAACGGATGTCATCAGTCAGGTACCCGGACAACCAGTTCGGAGAGTGAATCGGGCAAACGTGCCATGGCAGGGATACGCACGAAACCGGGCGAAAGGTTGCTGATTCGTTCAGTCATTGAATAGTATCGCCCCGCCGGGGGCGATACGAGACAAAATCGGGGGGATTTTAGACAGGCATTGGCGTTCGGGGGTAGCCGCATTCGCCAGAATGCGGGCGTCTTCCCGAAAACCCGCGTTCCGGCGAACGCGGCTACGTCA
The DNA here is from genome assembly GCA_038324795.1 of Gemmatales bacterium. Taxonomy (GTDB): domain Bacteria; phylum Planctomycetota; class Planctomycetia; order Gemmatales; family Gemmataceae; genus JAIOQJ01. The sequence continues at coordinate 983 of JBBQII010000683.1, read as the reverse complement.
TGGCTATTCCTTCGTGAACGTGTTGATCACGTCTTCGACTTCCTTGATGTACTTCTCGCGGTTCGTGGCCGGGTAGACCGCCCGGATCTTCACGCGCCAGCGGTTCTCGCCCGTGCCGGCTTCGAAGAGATACAACGCCCCCGCGAACCTGCCGTCGCGGTCCGGGCCATCCTCGATCAGGATCTTGAAGACCTGATACGGGCCGACGTTGATCGTTGTCGGCCGGCCGACCTTTGCCTTACCGTAGACGGTCTGCAGCAGTGCATATTCTTCGCCCAGTTGCTCGTCCGCGGCGGCGCGGATGAAGTCGCTGAACGGCCGATTGCCGATCGGGCTCCAGACGATCGTGATCGCCTGCATCGGGTTATCTTTCTCGACGCCCATCACCGTCGACATCGCCTTTTTGCGCAGCCGGTACGGGGTGATGATGTTCCAGCCGAGAGGCACCTTCAGGCCGGTCTTCGATTCGTAGTGAACGAACGAACGATCCGGCAGAACATCGACGCCCGATTCGTCGATCGCGCGTCCCTGGAGCGCGACCCCGAACAGTGCGGCCGCCAGGCCCAGAGCCATGGCGATTCTCTTCTTCAGCATCTGCAATCTCCCGGTGGGTATGATGGATCAATACATCCGCGTCCCGGTGGGACGCACGCTCAACTGGAACAATCCTTGAAAAGCCGCCGTCGGCGCTTGAAACTACTCTTCATGAACCGGACCGCACTTGTCGCTCGCAATCTTCGTTATCACTTCCGCGGCAATCTGGCCGTGCTGCTCGGTGTTGCCATCGGCTCCGCCGTGCTTACGGGGGCATTGCTCGTCGGCGACTCGCTGCGCGGCAGCCTGCGCGAACGTGCCGAACGCCAACTCGCCGGGATCGACAACCTCCTCGTCGGCTCGCGGCTGCTTCGTCAGGATCTCCCCGGTGAACTACCCGGCACCGTTCGCGGTGCCTTACTGCTTCAGGGCACCGTTCAGGACCTGAC
>JBBQII010000682.1:0-2618 GCA_038324795.1 Gemmatales bacterium | reverse complement strand
CGCCGGGCGTCGGCAGCTTCAGATCGAGCCCCGGCGGGGGCGGGGCTTCTTCCGCATCGAGAATCGGCGGCCAGGGTTTGGTATGCAGGTAGGCCAGTCGCTCCTGGTCGGCATCCCAGAGCTTGTACCGGCGGTAGATTTTCTCGAACTCGCCGGAGGTGAATCCTTTGCGGATCGCCTCATTCAACTTGTCGCGCAACTGCTGCGCCGCCGCGATGTCGGCCGGCTTGTCGCCCTTCGGCGTCAGGATCACGTAGTAGCCCCGGCCCATCGGCTCGCCGACGACTTTCAACTTCGGCAGCCGTTTGCTCTGAACGTAGTACATAGCCGCGGGCGAATCCTGCACCGTGGCATCAAGGCGCTGGCCGTCTTCCACCAACTGGAATGTTTCATCAACTTCCTTTGTCGGGATGATCTCAATGGCGTCGCCGAACTTTGCTTCCAGGAATCGTTCCGCCAGTGAGCCACGCAACACGCCTACACGTTTCTTCGGTTGGCCCTCGGGTGCCAGCAGATCGTTCCACGTCTTGATCGCCTTGTTGTCCGCCTTGACGATCAGTCGCAGGCTGAAGATGTAGTAAGGAACGGTGGAAGGGTACTTCTCTTCCCACTCGGTGCGGTACTCCATGCCGTTGAAGGCGACGTCGATGTTGCCGCGTTCGAGAGTCTCGGGAAGATTGTCCCAATCGACTTGGACGAACTGTGGCGCTCGGCCGAGTTCCTTCGCGAGATACTTCAGCAACTCCGCTTCGAAGCCGATCTCGCCCTGGCCTTCCTCTTCGTAGAAGAACGGCGCGCCGCCGGCCTTGTCGCCGCCGGACCGCAATGGTAGTTGCGCTGACAGTGTCAGCGGCATCCCCATCACGATGAACAGGCAAATGATTCGCATGTGGCGAAGTGTATTGTTGAAGCAGCGATCGACGAAAAAAATCGTCCGTCAGCGAGCATCCCGCCGGTATGCCGGTAAATTGCGTGTCTCGAAGGGATGCTCGCTGACGGACGATTTTTCAGCGTTCCGTGGCCTTCTTCAGTTTCGGCGAGGGCTTCTTCGCGGCCTCTTTCACGTCGTTCAGCAGTACTTCGACCGCTTTGCTGATCTGCTCATCCTTGCCGGCGGCGGTGTCGCCGGGCGTCGGCCAGACGACGAAGTGCGGCACCGCGCCGTTCAGTTCCATGTCCTCGCCAGTGTCGATCTGGTACCAACCGCGTGTGGGCAATCGCAGGAAGCCGACATCCATGATCGACGTTCCGCCGGTGCTGATCACGCCCCCGGCCGTCGGTACACCGACCAGATGGCCGCGCTTCAGCGACTTGATCGCGTGGCTGAAGATCTCCGCATTGCTGTACGAATTCTGGTTGCAGAGTACTACGATCGGTTTGTTCCATGTCGCATAGACCGTGCGATCCTGCGGATACCCCTGCCCGACGCTGCCGCGCGGGACGGTGATGGCGTGCCGCGGTTGCGTCAGTGCCGTCAGCAGATGATCGGCCGTGCTGCCGCCGCCGTTCTCGCGCACATCGATCACCAGCCCGGCTTTGCCGGCCCCGGCGTTGTAGAGTTCTTCCTCAAACTGGTGAAAGCTTGGCATGTCCATCGCACGGACGTGCAGGTAGCCGAGCGTCCCGCCGGACAGCTTGTCGACCATCGCCTGGTTGTCCTTCAGCCACTTCTTGTAGACCAGTGCACGGGCCGTCGTGAACGTGATGGGCCGGATGACAACGTCGCGGTCTTTGCCGTCGGTATCCTTCACGCTCAACAGAATGTCGCGCGTGAGCAATCCGTTGAGCAACAGCGTCGGGTCGGCACCGGCCTCCACCGGCTTGCCGTCGATTTTCGTGATCAGTTCACCCGGTCGCAGGCGGCTCTTGTTTGTGTTGGCCGGACCTTCGGGCAGCACGTCGCGGATCTTCAGGCCCGGGCCCTGATGCGCTTCATCAAAGCGCACGCCCAGGTTCGGCGTCACGGAGGTCCAGCGCCGGTCGCCGCCCGCGGGATCGTCGGAGGGCGCCCCCGGCCGGCGCGACGGCAGCGTCGTGGTGCCCGCGAAGAAGCCGAGATGCGAACCGTTCAACTCGCCCAGCATCATGTTGACGACGGTCTGCAATTGATCCAGGTCGGTCGTTTCCGCAAGGGGCAGGTACTTGGCTCGCACGGCAGTCCAATCGCGATTGCCAAGCTTCTCGTCGTACCAGTTGTCGCGCATGATTCGCCAGGCCTGATCGAACGCGGCCTGATGCTTCTTCGCGGGGTCCAGGTCCTGGTAAGCACTGAAGCGATAGCTGCCCGGTCCGGAGGGGCGTGGTCCCGATTTCGGGAGGATGGACGGCGACGCCGCGAGCGGCGAAGCGGTGGAGGAGATGGAACCGGGGACGCCGCTGCTGAGCCAGACAATCTGCCCGTTCTTCAACCACCGCGCACTGCTGCCGGTCTGCGTCGAGAGCAGCGTCGGCTTCAGGTTCTCGGGCGGCTCGATCGTGTAGGTGCCGAGCGCGCCATCGACCCGGCCGGTGAAGGCCAGTCTCTTCGAATCGGGCGACCAGAACAGGCCCGACTCGGTCGAGTTCGGAACCGTCACCCGGCGGATGCGGTCGTGGATGCCGTCGAAATCGATCACGAC
>JBBQII010000681.1:0-2633 GCA_038324795.1 Gemmatales bacterium | reverse complement strand
GCCCGTCATGCTGACAGCTTCAAGTACGAAGGTCGGTTCTACAATTTAATTCTCGCTATTGATGGGAAAAGGCGAGCCCTCACTATGTACCCGGATTTGAGCCGACAGAGCGTTGCCCGGAGCGGTATCCGATTCTCGGACCAACGGGGCGTCATGTTGTGCAGTCAGGGGATTCGGGTATGCCAGTACAACCAGTTACTTGATCAGGAAGGCATGAATGGCTGGAGTGATCTGACACAGGGTCTGGATCACTTCTGCCTCTTTATTGACGGACCATTCGAACTTGTGACGAACCGCAACTTGCCCGCGCAAAGCGCCACTTCCTTGCTCAGGGCACCACAGTTTGTCAAGAAAGTCGTAGAGTTTCTGGGCCGGGTGAGCAGTGAATCCGGAGGTGAGATTCTCAAAGAATTAGTGAATCGGATTCGTCGGGAAGCAACTGCGGTTAAGGAGAACGAGTACACATCGAAGATGCAATACCTCAAGGAGCAGATGCCGCATCGCCATCAGTTCCGTGTTGATCTCGCCGAGTGCCCAGCCGTCTCCGAAAAATGGTTCGTCGCTCCGATGTCAGGCGAGGAGCACTTTGTTGGCGCGCTGTATACTTTGTTTTCTAACTGCGTGCCGAATGACAGCAACCTGAAGGATTACTGGCACCGCCCGATCACATTCAAATCACTTGGAATTGATTCTCTTGGCGTGAGCGATGAAGAACGCTACTTGAGTGAGAAGCAACTCGAATGCATCGAGTACAAATATACGTTCTCCGCGTCGGAAGACTTCAATCATCCGTTGACGCTTACCGACAGAATTATCTGTTGGACGCTTGAAGGACCGAAAATCGGAGAAACAATCGAGGATACGTTCGGCTATCAGGCCACGGTCGCTGAGGACATCATCGTAAACAGTTCGAAGGTGGGGTACATGCTAACGGACATCCGACACAGGCATGGAGGCAAGGATCGGCAGCACAGTATCATGGTCCTTTCTTTGGACTTGCTACTGAGCGCATCTTTTAAAGTGCTTCGGCGTACGCCGCCCACTCAGGCGAAGAGCGGCGGGAAACGAAAATGAATTGCTCAGATGTAAGTGATCGTCAACACGACTGAGTATGCAATTTTTTTGTCGACAGTACTGGTTTTTCATGCCCGCAGGAGTCTCCAACCCATGCTGATCCGCGTTCACAACACCGCCGGCCAACTGGTCGGCCCCGTCGAATCGCCGCCTGTCGTGAAGACGGATGCCGAGTGGAAATCGCAACTGACGGCCGAGCAGTACCAGATCGCGCGCGGCAAGGGGACCGAACGGCCGTTCTGTGGCAACCTGCTCGACAACAAGAAGAACGGCGTTTACGCCTGCGTCTGCTGCAACCTGCCGCTGTTCGCCTCAACGGGGAAGTTCAACTCCGGCACCGGTTGGCCGAGTTTCTTTGAACCCGTGGCTCCCGAGAATGTGAAGACCGACGTCGACGGAGCGTACGGCATGATCCGAGACGAGATTCTGTGCAGCCGTTGCGAATGCCACTTGGGGCATGTATTCAACGACGGCCCCGCGCCGACAGGGCAACGCCACTGCGTTAACTCGGCTTCACTCGTCTTCGTGGAACAGGCCGACCTCGCCAGTCTTGCTGACCCGCTTGCGGGATGACTTCGGCGGGTTGTCCAGCTTCCGCAGGGCGACCGCCAACTCAGCCATGCGCCCCGGCACGCCATATTCCCCGCACCGATCCGCGAATGCGGCCGACAGTTTCTTGTCGCCCAGTACGTCCTCGATCGACCGACCCCCGGCCGCGTTCAAGTACGCCTCGCGGATCGCGCGTTGCACCCCCGCGCGCAGCCACGCCTTGCTGGTCGCACCGACTGTCCGCGGAGCGCTGACGACCGGCTCCGGTGCCCCGTTCAGCGGCTGACCGTCGGCGATCTGCGACAGGCGTTCGCCTGCTTTCTCCGCGTACGATTCCGACAGTTCAAAGCCCAGGTATCGCCGGCCCAGCTTACGGGCTACGGCCAGTGTCGTGCCCGAACCGGTGAACGGGTCGAGCACGACTTCACCGTCGCTCGAGCTGGTGCGAATGATTCGGCCCAGCAGTTGTTCCGGCATCTGGCAGCCGTGAAACCCCTGGCGTTCCTTAAACGTCCCGGCCACACGCGGGAAGTACCACGTCGACTGTTCGGCCGGGAAACCTTCGGGCAGGTCCTGCGGCCGCAGGATCCATGTGTCGTCCGGCAATCGCCCGCCGGGGTTGGCCCGGTTGTCGGCGTAGACCAGTTGCCGGGCGGACGGAACCGCGATCTCGTTTTCATTGAACGTGAACGAGGAGGGGTCCTTTACGAAGTGGAACAGGTGGGCATGGGAACGCGTGAACTTCGCCCGGCAGTTGACGCCGAAGGTGTAGTACCAGATCACCCAGCTTCGGCAGGTCATCCCCAGGTCGTTCTGGCAGATCAGCTTCAGTTCCGCGGCATACTCATCGCCGATCGCCAACCAGAAGGTGCCGTTCGGCTTCAGCACTCGCGAGATTTCGCCCATCCAGCGGCGCGACCAGTCGAGGTACTTCTCATGGCTCTTCTTGTCTTCGTAGACGTCGTAGTCGTAGCCGATATTGAACGGCGGATCCGCGAATGCGAGATCGA
>JBBQII010000680.1:0-2637 GCA_038324795.1 Gemmatales bacterium | reverse complement strand
CTGACGGGCACGCGCAGGCCGTCATCCGCCTTGATCGGTTGCCCGGCCAGCACATGCAGTGAGCGCGATTCCTGCGCGGTCAACTGCACGCCCTTCAGCAATCGCAATTGATCGAAACCGGCGAAGGCCAGGCCTGGCTGGCCGTGCAGAGCCGCATGGGCGAGCATTTCAACGTGCAGCGCCAGCGGCAGCACCGCTTTGCCGCTCAGGACATGCGATCGCAGTACCGGGTAACTTTCCACGCTGACGACATGTTCGATTGCGCCGGTCGGCACCGGCGCCGCGGGCGGTTGATAGCCGTCGGGGCGGGCGATGATGGTGATCTCTGCATTAGTCCGGTCAGCGGTCAGTTCGCGCAACAGCAAGTCCGCCCCCTGATGCAGCGGGATAGTGCCGACACCTTCACTAGCGAACAACTGCTTGAGGGCCGGCGTGACCATGCCGCCCGACCACGGACCCCAGTTCATCGCCACCACGCGTGTGACGGGCCGGGCGTGACGTTCGCGCTGGGCGATCTTGTTGAGCGCTTCGTTGGCGGCCGCATAAGCTACCTGGCCTACCCGCCCGAATCGACCCGTGGAGGAACTGAACAGGACAATGCCCTTGAGTGTGGATGTTGCGTTAAGAATGTTCGTGATCCCGGCCACTTTCGTCTCGAACACGCTGACGAACTGCTCGTCGGTCACGTCTTCAATCTTCCGGTCGGCCAGCACCCCTGCTCCGTGAATGACATGCGTGATCGGCCCGACCTGTTTGAGAACGCGCGACACCGTTGCCGCATCAGTCACATCGACCGCGTGGTACTCGACGCGCGACCCGTGCGCCCGCATCCGTTCGATGGCCGCACGGGCTTCGCGGGCGGCCATGATGGCCCTGCATTCCGCATCGATCGCCTTGGGGGTGGAGCCCCGGCGGTTGCTGATCAACGCCTTGCGCACGGCTGCTTCATCCCCGCAGCCGTTAAGGAAAGCGGGCTCGGCTGCGTCGATCGGCGTACGGCCGAACAGGATCAACGTGGGCCGGGCATCGGCGGCAATCGCTTCGGCAACGGCGGCAGTCACGCCGCGCGCACCACCGGTGACCAATACAACGTCGCTCGAACTGAATGCCCGCTCACGCGGAGGGGCTGCGGCAATGTCGAGTTCCAGAACAGTAAAACCGAAGGCAGAAACGCCGACTTCGGTTGCCTCATCCTGCAGCAATGCTTGAGCGATGAGATCAATCGGCGCATCGACGGATGCGTCGATCGCCTTGCACGACACGCCGGGCCATTCGCGGACGGCCGTCTTCGCAAGGCCTGCCAGGCAACCGGCCACGGCGTCTCCTTGAAGTTGATCGATGCCGAAGGTGCCACCCAGCGATGAGATCGTCGCGAAGAGTTTACGACTCGGCGATCGCGCGAAAGACCGCAGCCATTGGAAGCTGCGCAGCGGAAATGATGCATCGGATGTTGCGGGCGCCAGCAGGATCAATGCCGCCGCATCGTGCCGCTGCGCGGCGTCGCTCCAAGTCGCTCGAACGACGTTGAGCCGCTGTGAGTCCAACCAACCTGACAGTGACTCCGCCAGGGGCGAAAGTTCAGCGACCAGCACGACCGTACTGCCCGGGGCGAGCTTCACGCGCTTCTGCCATTTGCCGGCATGCGGTACGGCCCGCAGGATGCCGCGTTCGATCGCCGCGTCGGCCTCAGCCGGCGCGGCTACCGACTTTTTTTTTGCGGCCGGTGCCTCCGCGTTCGGGCCGGAAAGAAACGCAATCACGTCCGCCAGCGTGTGCAACGTGCCGAGCTGTTCCGGCTGCACGATCGGTGATCCGGGCAGCTTTTCCTGCAAGGCGGAGAAGATTTCAACGCGTTTAATCGAGTCGATCCCCAGGTCGGCGTCCAGCGCCATCTCGGGGTTCAGCATCTCCGTCGGGTAGCCGGTCTTCTCGCTGACGACGGCGAGGAGTACGGTCGCGACATCACCGTTAGCCGCGACGTGAACAGTTGCCGGAGTTGAGCGCTTCTGCTGGGGTTGCTCGTCCCGCGCGACTCTCCGGAAACCCACCGAGTCGCGGCTGAGCGGGTCGATCGAGAGGAAAACAATCACGTCCGCCAGCGTGTGCAGCGTGCCGAGCTGTTCCGGCTGCACGATCGGCGACCCGGGCAGCTTTTCCTGCAAGGCGGAGAAGATCTCAACCCGCTTGATCGAGTCGATCCCCAGGTCGGCATCGAGCGCCATCTCGGGGTTCAGCATCTCGGTCGGGTAGCCGGTCTTCTCGGCTACCACTGCGAGCAGGACAGCCGCGACGTCGCCGTTAGCAGCTACGCGGGGGGCTTCCGGAGCGGAGCGCGCGGGCTGCACGTTCCGCGCTTCCCTTCGCGGACCCTCCGGGTCGCGGCTAACGGGCGGCGAGGTCGGTTTGGGTGCATGGCCGTTGCTATCGCCGTTGCGGTGCGGGGCTGCCGGGCGCTGCGGGGTCACCGCGCGAACCGGGGCCGGCATCAACTTTGGCGTTGCCACGCCGGTCAGCAACACGTGCTGCTGGTCGACGAGCATCTGCAGCGTGCGCTGGGCCGCTTCCTGGCTTTCGAGGAACTGGCGATGCAGGTTCGCTGTCTGCTCCTGCAGCGACTGGAACGCGGCCAGGCTTTGC
>JBBQII010000679.1:0-2637 GCA_038324795.1 Gemmatales bacterium | reverse complement strand
GCGAAGAAGTTCGTCGAAAAGCTCGACTTCATCACATCGCCGGGGTATCTCACCGGCCCGGGTGCGCGCGAGGCCGCGGGACTGCCGACCGGCAGCGGCCCGTATCGCGTGATCACGGAACTTGGCGTACTCGGGTTTCATCCCGACTCAAAGCGGATGATGCCGGTCAGCCTGCACCCGGGCAAGACCCTCCTTGAGATGCAGGCAGCCACAGGCTTCAAGCTGGAAGAGGCAGTCGATCTCGGCCGCACTGATGAGCCGACCGACGAAGAACTGCGCCTTCTGCGCGAGCGAATCGACCCATTGGGGTACATTCTGCGGAGGGGTGGGTAATGAATGAGGCGGAAGTTCGCACCACTGACTTGCCGCAAGAGTTCACCACAACGACATGGGCAATGGCATGGCGTGGGGCCGCCGGGGCTGCGTTCGGATTTGTCGGCTGGAACTTCATCGAGCTTGGTCTAAGACCTGCACTATTTCTCGGATACGGCTTCTTCGCACTGTTCTGTTTGTCAACATTCGGTTGTGCAGCGCAGTTTCGTTCACGAGTCCTCATGACGCAGCAGGGCTTAACTCGACGCAGTTGGAATAACGGTCATCTCAACTTCGAGTGGACCGCAGTCAGTTCGTGGCACATCAATGACAGATGGGATGAACCGGTGGTCTATTTTCTGTTTGCCGATCGACCCCGACGCAGAGTCATGCCGATCGAAGTCCAGCGGCCCGGATTCGATGCTTTTGTGGCTTTGCTGCGACAAGTGATCGGTGAAAAGGGAACTGCGACACCGACTCTTTAGTGCCTTAACTGAAATGGGCGGGACTCACGTCCGAAAAGAAATCGACCATCGTCTGCTTAGCGGCAACGCGTGATTCTTCAGTCGCTGCCCGATGATTTAATCTGGGCGACGCCGCAAGCGGCACGGCGACTTTTGACCCCGAAAAAATCTTCTCTTGCCTCAACCGGCGGGGTTTGCTCAAATTCCCTTCCCCGATCGTCCAGCTGCAGCGGGGACCCGGTGAGGATGCCGGGTGGTTTCTGTTGCGATGCCGTCCCCCCGGCATCGGTCACCATGGAAGGATGACAGCCGCCATGTCGAGCAATTCCCGTCCCGTGATCGGCATCAACACCGATTTCTTCGCCGCCACCAAGACCTATTCGGCCCATGCCCGGCTGAACGCCGGCTACTTCGATGCCGTGCTGCAGGCCGGCGGCCTGCCGATCCTGATCCCGCCGATGGGCAAGCAGGATGATCTCGACGCGATCCTCGACCGCATCGACGGCATCGTACTGACAGGCGGACTCGACATCGACCCGCGCCGGGCCAACCAGCCGACCAACGCGGCCGTGCAGCCGATGGCCGAGCGCCGGGAAGTCAGTGATCGGCTGCTGGTTCAGAGCGTCATCGATCGCGAAATGCCGGTACTGGCGATCGGCCTCGGCATGCAGCAACTCAACAACCTGATGGGCGGCAACCTGTTCCTGCACCTGCCGATCGATCAGCCGAAAGCTCTGCCCCACTTCGACCCGTCGGGCGGGCCGCATCGGCATATGGTAATGCTGGAACCCGATACCCGCATCGAAGAGATCTACGGCGACTGCGAACTGCGCGTCAACAGCCGACACCATCAGGCCATCAACAATGTTGCCTCGCGCCTCAAGGTGGGCGCCCGCTCGCCGGACGGCATCATCGAAGCATTGGAATCGGTCGATCCGAACTGGTTCTGCATGGCAGTCCAGTGGCACCCCGAGGCCGACACGGCATCCGCCCTCGACATGCAACTGTTCGAGTGCTTCGTGCAGGCGACCGTCCGCATGTCGGATCGGCTGCAGTTGGCTGCGTAAGCAGGGGTCAGGGGTGAGGGGTCAGGGTTCAATCAGACAGATCCCAATCTTTCACTCCTGCCCTTTTCTGCAACCTCTCTTCTTTACCGACCCCTGCCCCCTGACCCCTGACCCCTCCAAATGACAATCGCGCGCTGGTTTATCGGTCTTGCGAGCGGCTCCGGCGGGGAAGCGGTTGATGCTGCGCTGGTCGAGATCACCGGGGCGGGGCTACAGTTGAATGCCCGAGTGGTGCAGCACCTTCGGCGGAATCATTCGCGCGACACGCAGGATCTGTTTATCAAAGCGCTGACCGGCTCGGTGTCGTCGTATGGCGACCTGGCGATCCTGCATCGCCAGCTGGGTGAAAGCGCGGCCGCAGCCGTGCAGCAGCTAGTACAACAGGCCCATTTCGACCTGAGTCGGGTACTGGCCGTCGGGCATATCGGGCCGTTGGCGTGGCACCAGCCGGCGGGCCGCTCGCCTGCATCATTCGAGATCGGTCAAGGCTCGGCCATCGTGGAACGGACGGGGCTGACCGTCGTCAGCGACTTCCGCGAACGCGATGTGGCGGCCGGCGGACAAGGCATGCCGATCACGGCCCTGGCCGACTGGGTCCAGTTCCGGCATCGCGATGAACCGAGGCTCCTGGTGCACCTGGGCGGCATCACTTCGGCCGTCTACATACCCGCAAATGCCCGACCGCAGGATGTCATCGCGCTGGAAGTCGGCCCGGGCACAAGGTTACTCGATTCTGTGATCCGCCTGGGCTCCGGCGGGCGCGAACGCTGCGACGCCGGCGGGAAGTACGCTGT